>DASVHW010000025.1 GCA_036382395.1 Candidatus Binatia bacterium
CCGGGACTTCCTGCCGATTTCACTGTTGCCATACCCTATCTCCTCTCTTCTGCAATATTTGTTGTGCCTGGTGGAAACACAATGTATGCCTAGCCGCTGGTATTGTTGTTTGGAGTGTACGCGCCAGAAGCCGACAAAAGCGCGCTCGGGATGGTCCAATAGCGAACGTGGTAGTGGTACATCCTTGACAGTGCAGCTAGTGTAGTGCGTCACAACTGGAGTACCGAATGGCCTTCCGTTCGTCCCGAGTAACCGCCGTTTTTGTGGCGGTGTATCGAGGGACATGGAAGCTTCGGGCTGCAATCAGCGGGTGCCCCTCGATACGGCGCCAACAGCAGGCGCCTACTCGGGGTGAACGGAGAGTCTGTTGCCCAATCCGATAAGAGACCATCTGCCTGGCGCACTACACTGGCATACACGTACACGACATCGTGTGTTGTCATACTGGAGGATGACATCACCAACGCGGAACCGCAGGGTGCGTGGCTGGATAGCCGTACGTTCGCGTCCACAAGACTGCCGCGGCGATTGCGCAGTCTGAAGGGAGGCGTTACGGGCTGGAAACGCACTTTGCGGCGTTGCAAAGTCCTGTTTCAAACTGAAAACGCACTTTGCGGGCCGCCACTATGCCATTGCGGTTTGGTCGAGGCACTTTCTTGTCTGAAATGTGGCTGTTCCGCTCTGCGGGGCTACATAGCAGGGAAAGAGGGCGGCCACAGGGGGCCGCCCCTACGTAACATCTGCGTCGCCACAGGCGACCGGGGAATGGTGGCCGACTAGATTGCCTGACGCCGTCGAGGGATGGCCCGTTTACCCCAAACGAATCAGGCTTGCCAACAAGACCTACAACAGCCACGCACCGTGGGCCCCTGGAGGGACCCGACCGCCGGCAACGCTCAAGCTCGCTTGGCGTTGCCGAAGTTATCGATCAAGCGGCGGGCGTAGCGCCGCGACTCGGCGGAGTCCGTTCCTCCGAGCATTCGGGTGATCTCCCGCACCCGCTCATCGGCGTCCAGCTCCCGTGCTGTCGCCGTGGTCTTGCCATCGGTCACGTGCTTCTCCACGGCGAAATGATGATCGGCCAGCACCGCGATCTGTGGCAGGTGGGTGATGCAGAATATCTGGTGTGATCGGCCGAGGTCGTGCAGGCGCTTGCCGACGGCTTCCGCAACCGCACCTCCGATACCCGCGTCCACTTCATCGAAGATCACCGTGGGCACCTCACCGGCGCCTGCGGTGAGCGCCTTGAGTGCCAGCATGATACGGGAGAGTTCTCCGCCGGAGGCGATCCGGGCCAGGGCCTTTGGATCCTCGCCGGGGTTCGCGGAGAGATAGAATTCGACAACGTCCGCGCCGACTGGACCCAAACGCGCGCCGCCAGGGGTCGTGACATCCGCCCACCCGGCCTGCGGAGCGTCGGACCCGGCGACGGTGAAGACGACACGGAAGACGCCGCCTCGCATACCAAGCGCGCACAGTTCCTCGGCCATGCGCTTCTCCAATGTCGCCGCTGCCGTCTGGCGCATGCGGGACAGTTCGCGTGCCACGCTCCATGCATGGGCGGCGCGCGTCACCACCTCTTTTCGGCAGGCGCCGGTATCTCCGGCAGAGTCCTCGAGGCCGGCAAGTTCGCGTTCCATCTCGGCCAGCCGATCCGTGAGTTCATCCGCCGAGCACCCGTGCTTGCGTTTGAGCTGCAACAAAAGGTCGAGCCGTTCTTCGATCTCTTCCAAACGCTCGGGATCGTGGCGCAGGCGCGACGCGGCACGCCGGAGGTCCGCGGCCACCTCTTCCACTTCCGCTGCCGCCTGCCGCAGCAGCTCGGCAGCAGCGCCGAACGTGGGGTCGATCCGCCCGGCCTCGTGTAGTTGTGCAACGACACGCGCCAGGCCGGCGGCGATGGCGCCGTCGCCGGAGTACAGCGATTCCTCGCTCGCTTGACAGATCTGACCGAGTTTCTCGGCGTGTCGCTGGACCTCACGTTCTTGCTGCAGCTGTTGTTCCTCGCCACACACCGGCCTGGCCTCATGGAGTTCGCTGACCTGGAAGCGCAGGAGATCGAGGCGTTGCCGCAGCGCTTCACTGCTCGTGGTCAACGCCGCCAGGCGGTCCGCCGCTTCGCGAAAATTAGCGTACGCGGTCGCCATGCTCTGACGCAGTTGGCCCAGCTGGCTGAAATCATCGAGAAAGTCCAGATGGTTTTCCGGTTTGAGGAGGAGCGCGTGTTCGTGCTGACCGTACACGTGGATGAGCCGGCTGGCCAGCTGGCTCAGCAAGCCCGCGGTCGCCAGACCGCCGTTGACATACGCCCGCCCCTTCCCGGAGCGCGCAATCGTACGGCGCACCAACACTTCGTCCGCGGGGGCGATGCCGGTCTCTTGCAGGGCGGCACGACCGACTTCTTCCAGATCGAAGACACCTTCAACCTCCGCCTCGTCGGCGTTGGTGCGAATCAGATCGGTGGCAGCGCGTGCGCCGCACAGCAAGCCGATGGCGCGCATGATGATGCTCTTGCCGGCACCGGTCTCACCGGTAAGCACGTTCATTCCCGGCGCAAAAGAGAGCGAGAGCTCGTCAATGATGGCGAAATTCGTTATGCGCAGTGCCCGCAGCATAGGTCTGGCTTAGCAGATACGCCGCATCGCATATCGGGTCATTTCCGCCTCAAACCCATATGCCATATGCGATCAGCCATCCGCCGTTCCTCAGCGCTCGCCCCAACGCAATTTGCTGCGCAAGACGTCGAAGTAGTTGCGCGTGGCCGACTGCACCAGAGGCACGCTGGTCTTCGCCTTGCAAATCGACACCAGGTCGTTGTTCCGCAACGCTATGCCTTCCTGCCCATCCAATGTGAGGACCACGTCTTCGTGTGGCGAGCGAACGGTAACGGTAACCGTGGCGGAGTCAGGGAGGACCATCGGCCGATGCGTCAGCGTATGCGGACAGATGGGCGAAAGCACCGTCACCCCCACGGACGGGTGCACAATCGGGCCGCCAGCCGAGAGTGAGTATGCGGTTGATCCGGTCGGCGTGGTGACGATCAACCCGTCGGCCTTGTAGACGCACAAATGCTGGCCATTGACAGCCGTTTCGAGGTCGATGATTCTTGCTAGAGCGCCCTTTGTAATCACCGCTTCGTTGAGCACCTGGCGGCTTATCGGGGGGACATCGGCGCGCCGCAGGGTCACTTCGAGCGTCATACGCTGTTCGACTTCGAAGTCGCCTGCCAAGATGCGCCCCATCATTGGCATGAGTTCGTCGCTGGTCAGCGCGGTGAGAAAGCCAAAATTTCCCAAGTTCACGCCGAGAATCGGGATCGCCCGGACACGCATGAGTCGTGCCACGCTGAGCAGTGTTCCGTCGCCGCCGAGTACGACAACCATCTCGGCGGCCGCAATGATGGCCTCTTTCGTAACCCCGCGGCTGCACCCGAGCTGAGCGGCGCTCTCCGCTTCGACCAGGGTGGTGACGTTACGCTGCGAGAGCCAGGCAATCAGTTCCCGGCCAAGTTCGGCTGCTTGTGCGCGGTCACGTTTCACCACCACGCCGATGGTCTGCATGGCCGGACGTTACCACAGGCGAACCGTCAAGGGCTACTGGGACGAGCGCGGCCGACGACCTGCCCTTTCGTGCGGTAAGATCAGGGAAATCAGCAGCGACGTTAACTCGAATCGACGACGGACCTGATGACACGCTCACGACGGAAGGCGATGCAGCAAGTTGTGCAATATTTCGTATTCTAGCGGCTTGCGAAGGAGGCACACGCCGCGTGCGGCCGCCAAGTCCTCGAGGTTCACCGTGCAGCAGCCGGTCACCATGATGATGGGTACGCCGGGGTAGGTGGCGCGAACCTTATCCGCAAATGCCAGGCCATCGGTCCCGGGCATGTCATAGTCAGTGACGACCACCCTGATTTCCCCCAGAGCGGTAAGCGGTGGCACGTCGCGGGCGGTGGGATATTCGATGACGGCGAATCCGTCATCACGCAGACTCTCGGCCAAGGCGTTGCGAAAGCTCTCATCGTCATCGAGCAGCAGGACGGCACCGTCCTTACGTGAGCGGTCCGTGGCAGGGAAGCTCGATGTTGAAGACGGTCCCATGCGGCTCCAGCCGAGCAAAAGCGATGCCGCCACCGTGCGCCAGTACGATTTGTCGAACAATGGGAAGTCCGAGCCCCGAGCCGTAGGGTTTTGTCGTCTCAAACAGGCGAAACACTTCCAGATCCTGCGGAATCCCGGGGCCGGAATCCTCGACGGAGATGCAAATCTTCCCGAATCTCGGAGTGGCCACGTAGATCTTGATATGGCCTGGTCCCCGGTCGATCGCCTCGATGGCGTTCTTCACCAGGTTCTCGAAGACGCGATGGAGCTTTTCTTCGTCGGCAGTTATCGGTGCCAGTTCCTCTGGAACCTCGAGTACCAGTCTGATTCCGCGGGTGGAGGCCAGCGGCTCCCAGAGTTCCACCACCGACGCCAAGAAGCGCGGCACGTAGACGATCTTCAGGTTCAGTCGCTGCTCGCGCGAAAAGTCCATGAACTCCTTGATGAGTGCGTCGAGGCGGTGGACCTCCGAAACGATACGCTGCATCGGTCTCATGATGGTACTGACAGGCTGGGTCTCGTCGCGTTGCGCCCGCCGCAAAATGAGCTGGGCTTGCATCGAGACACCCGCCAGCGGGTTGCCCAAATCATGGACGATCTCCGCCGTAATGGCACCGATATCGGCCAGCCGCTCCCGCTGGCGTGCCAATCTCTGCAACTCACGCAGTTGGGCCTCGGCCTGCTCGCGCTCGGTGATGTCGACGGCAACCCCGCCGACCATCATCGGCTCACCACTTTCGTTCAAGATTGGGAATTTGCTCACCAGCCAGGAATGGAGCCCGTCATCATGCGGAACGGTTTCGATCGCTTGCAGGGCCTTGCCGCTCTCAAGTACGACGCGGTCATTCTGTTTGAATTGGCCGGCAACTCCGGGAGACCAGCACTCGTCGTCGACTTTACCAAGCCAGCCTCGGGCGTGGAAAGTGTTCTCGAAGTGTTCGTTGACATAGACATAGCGGCCCTGGATGTCCTTCATGAAGGCCACGCCGGGAAGGTTATGCATAAACAAGGCGAACCGCCGGTCACTTTCTCGCAACGCCTCCTCGGCTCGTTTACGGGCCATGAAGTCGCCGATCTGATTGCCCAGCGCGTCCAACATCTGCAGCAGGTCCTGATCGGGCGGGCGCACTTCGCGGCTGAAGAATACCATGACTCCGATCACTGCGCTGCCGGTCCGGATCGGGAACGCGGCGGCGCAGTGCAGATCCATGTTGGCAGCCACGGACGGTCGGAGGAAACCGGACTCTTCGAGGATGTTGCTGATCCATGCAGGCTCGTTGGTGGCCCACACGCGACCGGGAAGGCCCTCACCGGGCAGAAACGCCAAATGGCGACTGACCGCCTCGAATTCGGCGGCTTCGGCTGGTCGCCGGTGCCACATACCATCCCAGCGAAGGACATTGGCCCCGGTATCCAAGCGCCACAGCTCCGCCAACTCCCATCCGACACCTTCGCAAATGCAGGCCAGCATTTGCGGGATCGCTTGGCGCAGGGTCGTGGACTCTGCCAGGACTCGATTCACAGCGTACTGCGCCGTCAGGCGCCGTTCCGCCTGCCTGTGTTCGGTAACGTCACGTACGATTCCAATGAAGAGGCGATGGTCGTCGACCAGCATTTCACTCACGGTGAGGTCCGCGGGAAACGTGCTACCATCCTTGCGTGCTCCGACCACCGCGCGGTGGATACCGATGGCCTGGCGCTCACCACTGCTCAAGTACTTCGCCAGAAAATCGTCGTGCTCGTCCCGCCACGGAGGCGGCACGAGTATTTTGATGTCTTGTCCAATCACCTCTTGCGCACCGTACCCGAACAACCGTTCGGCAGCGGGGTTCAGCGATTGGACGATCCCCTGCCCGTCAATCGTGATGATGCCGTCAAGCGCGGCATTCAGGATGGCGCGTGTTCGCGCTTCACTATCCCGCAACGCCTCGAGCGTTTTCTGGTCGCCTCGGCGCTCCACTTCGCGTAAGTCGTCAGCAGCGGCCGAATGGTCGGACCGCAAAGGTGCCGCATCAGCCAGCTGCTGGAGATCTTCCAAGACTTCGGTGAATTGATCCAGTAGGTCCCGCAACAATGCGGGAGGTTCTCCCACCGCAGCAGCGTGCCGTCGTAACGCCGCCACCCGGCGCTTTGCAGCACCAAGCTGCTGGAGCAAGGTCGATTGTTTCATGACGTACCCCTTGCGGACACCTGACGTGCTGGCGCGCACGGGCTCCGCGACCGCCGACTCAATCCCTAGCACGCACGCCCTGTCGAAGCACCACCGGCAGGCCATGCATCGGTGACGTGGCCCGGCGAAACGTCCACGTCCGCGAAGGGGGCCCTTTTGACACCACGGACCACTCGCGCTAGTCAAATGCTGCTGGTTGCGATAGCGGGAGACCGACCTCCGTGAAGCAGTGGAAACGGGCTCAATTTGCTGGGCTCGCAACCGGCGCCGACATGGAGCAAAGCCGACGTGGACAACCATCAGTCGCTCGCCGCCCAGTTGCATCAGCTGGCATGGAACCTCTGGTGGACCTGGCAGCCGGAAGTGGTCGCCATCTTCCGAGACCTCGATCCGGCTTTGTGGCGGGAGCAGAACCACAATCCCATCGCCTTTCTTGCTGCCCTACCCGCCGAGCAGATCGAACAACGAGCTGCCGAGATCGCGCTCGAAAGCCGCATCAACAACGCCTTCCGGCAACTCGACGAGTATCTGCGTGAGCGTCACACCCTGGGGAGCACGACGTGCAGCATTCTGCAGCGCTCCCCGGTGGCGTACTTTGCCGCGGAGTTCGCGCTGCACGAATCGATGCCCATGTATTCCGGCGGCCTCGGGGTGTTGGCCGGCGATCATCTAAAGGCAGCCTCCGACCTGGGAGTGCCGCTCGTCGGTGTCGGCATCTTTTACGCGCAAGGCTATTTCCGCCAGCGAATAGATGCGACCGGCTGGCAGGAGGAAAGTTACGGGCTGGTGGACCTGCACACCTTGCCGCTCCGCCGGGCCATGGGCCGCTATGGCCGACCGGTAGTGATCGAGATACCACTCGATTCGGACCGCCTGCTGATTGGGGCATGGCGTGCCGAGGTTGGCCGGGCGACGTTGGTGCTCCTCGATTCCGATGTGGAAGGCAATTCGCCCGCGAACCGCGCCCTTACGGCGCACCTGTACGGCGGGGATGAGCGGGAACGCCTGCTGCAGGAAATCGTTCTCGGTATCGGTGGCATTCGCATGCTGGGCGCGCTGGGGATGCAGCCGGGCGTGCTGCACCTGAACGAGGGCCACAGCGTCTTGGCCGCGTTGGAGTTGGCCCGCCAAAGGAAGGTCGCCGACGGTGTGGCTTTCGCGGTGGCCCACCGCGAGGTGTCGCTACGCACCGTGTTTGCCACCCACACCCCCGTGCCCGCCGGCCACGATCGGTTCGCGCCTGAATTGGTGCTCCAGCATCTTGGATGGCTCCAGCGAGAAGTCGGTATTTCACCGGAGGATTTCCTTGCCCTCGGCCGCGTGAATCCTCGCGACTCATCCGAGCGCTTCTGTATGACGGTGGTAGGGCTGAAATCCGCGCGCTACACCAACGCCGTCTCTGCCCTCCACGGACACGTCACCCGTCAAATGTGGCAGAACCTCTGGCCCGGTCGTCCCGAGGCCGAGGTGCCCATCGGGCATATCACCAACGGCATCCATACGAACTCTTGGCTTGCGCCGTCCATGTCTGCGCTCTATGCCCGCCGCATCGGCCCCGACTGGCAGCGCCAGATGTGCAACCCGGAGGCGTGGGAGAAAATCGAAGCCCTTGTCGATGCCGAATTCTGGGAGGTACACCAAGCAGTCAAGCGTCGCATGCTGAATTACGTCCTGCGCCGGTGCCTGCTGCGGAGCCCTGATGAGCCGGCGGTATGTGTCCCGGCATTGGACGTAAACGTCCTCACGCTGTGTTTCGCGCGCCGCTTCACCGAGTACAAGCGTCCCGCCCTGCTGTTCAGCGACCCGGACCGTCTGGCGACGCTGGTCAACGCGCCCGGCCGAGGTCTTCAGATCATCATGGCGGGCAAGGCCCACCCGCACGATGATTATGCCAAGCGTGTGCTGCGCCAGGTTCTGGAGCTGACCCGAGACCCTCGATTCAGGGACCGGATCACTTTCATCGAGGACTACGACTTCGGCGTTGCCCGCCATTTGGTCCAGGGCTGCGATGTCTGGCTCAACACACCACGCCGTCCATTCGAAGCCTGTGGCACCAGCGGGCAGAAGACCCTGCTGAACGGGGGA
Source organism: Candidatus Binatia bacterium (assembly GCA_036382395.1). Lineage (NCBI taxonomy): Bacteria > Candidatus Binatota > Binatia (SeqCode) > Binatia bacterium. The sequence continues at coordinate 8,356 of DASVHW010000025.1, forward strand.
CTGAACCTGTCAGTGGTGGACGGCTGGTGGGCAGAGGCATACGACGGCGAGAACGGCTTTGCCATCGGTGAGGGACACGCACACAGCGATCCTGCGGTTCAGGACGCCAGGGACGCGGCCTCGCTCTACGACGTGCTCGAGAACCAGGTGATCCCACTCTACTATCACCGCGATGCGGCCAACGTGCCGCCTGCCTGGGTGACGCGGATGAAGCGCGCCGTGATGACGCTCGCCGCGTACTTCAATGCCGACCGCATGGTGCGCGATTACGTCCGCGAGTGCTACCTGCCAGCCTCAGGCGGCGTGCCCAGCGCCATGCCGGGCATGAGGATGGGCAGTGCCATGCGTCACCTGGTGTAGCGGGCCGGAGCACGTTCTCGCGCCGTCGAAGCGGGCTTCTGGGGCGAATCCTCCCGACCGCAGTTGGCTGCACCCTAGGCCATGGCGTCGGCAACCAGTTCCATGATGTCCAGCGCCTTGACCTTCTCTTCCATGTTCTTGGATTTGAGGCCGTCGTCGATCATGGTCATGCAAAAGGGGCAGGCCACGGCAACAACGTCCGGAGTGGTTTCCAGCGCTTGTTCGACGCGGCGGATGTTCACTCGCTTGGTGGGTTCCTCTTCCATCCACATGCGCCCGCCACCAGCGCCGCAGCACATGCCAAATTTCCGGTTGCGCTCCATTTCACGCACCTCGACACCGGGCAGAATTTTCAGAATATCACGCGGCGCGTCAAAGACGTCGTTGTAGCGGCCCAGATAACACGAGTCGTGGAAGGTAACGGCCTGCGCGCCGTTCCCCTGGAACCGGATCTTGCCGGCGGCGATGAGTTGTTTGACGAACTCGGTGGCATGAAGGACTTCGTAGTTTCCGCCAAATTGCGGGAACTCGTTCTTCATCGTGTTGAAGCAGTGCGGACAGTTGGTGAGGATCTTCTTCACCTTGTAGCCGTTGAGCAGGTCAACGCACGCCTGCGCCATGGCCTGGTAGAGATACTCGTTGCCGATACGCCGCGCCGTTTCGCCGTTACACGGCTCCTCTTCACCGAGGATGGCGAAATCGACACCGGCTCTGTTCAGGATCTTGGCGAACGCAATCGTCGTGCGCTTGTTGCGGTCGTCAAAGGAACCGGCGCAACCGACGAAGAAGAGATACTCAGCGTCCGGATGGTCGGCCATCCGCGGCACGTCGAGCCCTTCCGTCCAGGCAGCACGCTGCCCCGCGTCGACACCCCATGGGTTCCCTTGGTTCTCCATGCCCTTGAAGGTCCGCGTCAACTCCACCGGGAAGCGCGATTCTTCCTGCACCAGGTGTCGCCGTATGTCGACGATCTTGTCGACGTACTCGATCATGACCGGGCACGCCTCTTCACACGCGCGGCAGGTCGTGCACGCCCAGATCACCTCATCGTGGATCAGCTTTTCGCCAGCGATGTTCTCGCCCACAGTCGCCGCCTCGGCACCGTCACCACCGGCCGGCTTCAAGGCCAGGATGTCCCCTTCGTGTTCGTACAGGTAATCACGCAGGTTCAAGAGCAGTTGCCGCGGGGCCAATTCCTTGCCGCTCATGGTGGCGGGGCAGTGCGAGGTGCAACGGCCACACTCGGTGCACGAATACATATCCAGCACCTGTTTCCAGGTGAACTGGTTGATGTAGGATGTGCCGAACCTGGTCGCATTCTCCAGGTCCATTTTGCTCAGGGCGCCGCGCGGGTCGGTCTTGAGGAAGAAGACGTTGGGCAGGGAGGTGATGATGTGAAAGTGCTTCGACATCGGCAGGAGGTTGATGAACACCAGGATGGCGCAGTTGTGCAGCCACCAACCGAAGTCGCTGAAGAACTTCGCGTGGCTGCCCAGCATGTGGCCGACCAACGCACTGAAAGGCTGCCAGCTCCGTTCGCTTTGCACCAACTCATTCCGCTCGGACACCATCCGCCCGCCGTCGTAGAGAAGGCCACCGATCATGATGCAGGCGATGAAGCACAAAATGAGGTAGGCTTCCCAATGCGACTGGCCGGCCAGCCGCTCCTCTGCGGGCTTGAACCCGTAGAGACGTTTCGGATGCGATACGCCCCAGCGGTACAGCGCCACGCTGACCGCGCCCAGCACCGCCACCTCCATGATGTCCTTGAGCAGCAGGTAGGGACCGCCGAACCAACGCGGGCTCAACAGCGGCACGTAGAAATCATCGATGAAGCCGCGCGCGAACATGGTGACGACCTGAATGGCCAGGATGCTGAACCCCCAGAAAATGAAGAAATGCATCCAGCCGGCAGACTGTTCGCTGAGGCGGGTCTCGGGCCGGGGCTCGCGCTGCACGAACTTCTTTTGCCCGAAAGCGTACACGAGCACGGCCTTGATGCGTGCCGGAATATTATCGAAGGGCTTGACCGGCGTGACCTTGAGGAGCACTCCGAAGCGCCGGTAGATCGTGCGTCCGAAATACCCCAACGCGACCAGAATAAAAACGCTGAAAATCAGCGTGCTCATTACTCTACCTCCAGCGGGCTTGAGCGCTTCGCATTCCGCCGGACTCCTAAGAGAAAACTGGAGCCATTGCAAGGTGGCGGAAACCTGATGCGACGCCACTTATACCAGTCAGAAGTGGCGCTGTTGATGGTTTGCATGGCGCTGACCGCCTGCTCTCACCGTCCCGAGGTCGTCATCCGTTCCTCTCGCGGGCCGGTAGCCGTCGAGGTTGAGGTCGCCGACACCCCCGAGTCCCGAGCCCGCGGCCTCATGTATCGCAACGACATGGCACCAAACGCAGGAATGTTGTTTATCTTCCCCAACGAAACCGAGCAACAGTTCTGGATGAAGAATACCCCCTTGCCACTCGATATGGTATTCATCGGAAAGGAGCACCGTATTGTCGGAATCGTCGCTGACACCCAGCCGTTCACAACCAGTCCGCTCGGCGTTCCGGGTCGCTCGCAATACGTGCTCGAGGTGCACGCCGGCTTCTGCGCCAGTCATGGCATCAGCACCGGCAACCAGGTTGATTTCGTGCGAGTCCCCGAAGGCGCGCGCTAGGTCATGAACGGCAGGTACGCGATTTCGGCTCGGGTGCCTCCATGTTCGTTCCCAGCACGGGCGAATTGGTCGAAGCCTCGCGACACACGCAGCGTTTCCTTCCGTTACTCAGACGGCTGCGCCGGATGGCCCACGAGGAGCGCCACGAACGGCGCCCGATGGAACAACTGTCCCTTGTCCCCGAGGAGTTGGCCAGCACCCCGACACGGTTCCAGGAGGCCTTCACCTACTTGAGCAACCCGCCTGCCCGCTGGTTCCAGCCGGACAGCGGCCAACCGGTCACCTACCTGGTCGATTCCACCGGCGATTCGGCCTTGGGGTTTGCCAGCACACAGGCAGCCGTGGATGCGGGCTTGGCGGCATGGAGCACTGTTTCCACTTCCAGTCTCATCCTCCAGGACGGCGGAACGACGAGCCCGGGGCGATTCTCTCCATGCGACATCAACCGTCTTACCTTCAACGATCCATACGGTGAGATCACGGATCCCAGCAACTGCAGCGGCATCCTCGCTATCGGCGGGTACTGCAGCGGCGGGGGGAGTACGGTCGTCAACGGAACCACGTTCTCGCAGATCGCGGTCGGCAAGATCACCTTCAACAACGGCTGGGGCGGGTGTGGGTTCTGGAATCAGTGCAACCTAGCGGAGGTTATGACGCACGAGCTCGGCCACACCATCGGCCTTGGCCATACAACCGTTTCGAATGCAACGATGTACGCCTATGCCCATTTTGACGGGCGCTGCGCCAGCTTGGCCGCCGATGACATCGCCGGTGTGAGCGCTATCTACCCGCAAATCGGCACGCCGAGCCCGACACGCACCCCAACCCAGACCCAAGTCGGGACCCCGACGCGGACGCAGACTTCGGCACCGACATTGACGCCGACACGCGTGCCGACCAGCAGCCCGACCCAGACCCCCACCAGGACTCCGACGCAGGACTGGACTCCGACGTTGACTCCGCGACCCGCCAGCACGGTTGTTGCGGCCACGCCCACGTCGACGCGGCCACCTGTTCCGACCGCCACGAGTGGCGGCGGTCTGGTCAATGATGCCTGCGGCAATGCCGTGGTGATCGGCACAAGTGCCTATTCGAACGCGATGAATGTCAGCACCGCGACAACCGTATCCACAGATCCGGTCCCTCTGTGCAACACCGCGGCACGAGCAAAGAGCGTCTGGTACCGCTTCACGGCACCGCGAGACGGGAGGATCGTGGCGAACACCACCGGCAGCAACTATGATACGGTTCTATCGACCTACACGGGCTCGTGCGCCAGCCTGGTTCCGGTTTCTGGAGGCTGCAACGACAATGCCTCCTGGCTCACCAGGCAGTCTCAAGTGACGGTCACTGCGGTGGCCGGAAGAACCTATTACTTCATGATCACTGCTGCGTCCAACAGCTACGGCAGCTCATCGGTCTTCCGCCTCAACTTCTACTGAGGCGCCTGGGACAGAACGACAGCCGGATCACGCGGCTCCGCTTCCCACGGTCACGCCGCCCGTGTACAACGGGTCGCGTGACCGGTGGGGTGGATGGATCTGCGGCGTAAGCTGTCTTGGATCAGCCTGTTGTACTTCGCCGAGGGGTTTCCCTTCGGCATTGCCATCGACAATCTACCGGTCTACTTCCGGGTCCACGGCGTTTCGCTGACCGAGATCGGGTTGATGAGCCTGCTCGGTGCGCCCTGGACATTGAAGGTCCTGTGGTCACCGTTCGTGGATCGCTTCGGTACGCGCCAGTACTGGTTCGTGTCGTGCCTGGCAACCATGGCGCTGGTGATGGCGGCATTGCCGTTTTTCGACCCCTCGGCGCCAACGGTCTGGTTGTGGGGCACGTTGATGCTCCTGACCACCGCTTCCGCCACGCAGGATATCGCCATCGATGCCTACACCATCGGCCTGCTGGCGCCAGGCGAAGAAGGCGTCGCCAACGGCGTGCGGGTTTCCGCCTACCGCGTTGCGCTCATTGTCGGCGGCGGTGGCCTGGTAATTCTCGCGGAGCCTCTGGGCTGGACCGCGGTCTTCTACTTGGCAGCAGCGATCTTGGCGGTCCTGGCGCTGCTGGCCGGGCGGAGTCCCTCCTTACCAGCGCCACCGACAGATCCGCGGCAGAGCTGGTTCACACCGCTGTTGAAGTGGTTGGAGCGGCCGGGTGCACTGATGGTTTTTCTGTTCGTGCTGACCTACAAGCTCGGCGACAGCAGTATGGGACCCATGATCAAACCGTTCTGGGTCGACCGTGGCCTGAGCGTCAAAGAGATCGGCTTGATCTCCACCACATTGGGTGTGGTTGCAAGCATTGTGGGTGCCCTGGCGGGTGGGCTGCTGACGACACGGTGGGGAATCTTCCACGCGCTCTGGAGCCTGGGCCTGGTCCAAGCCTTCTCCAATCTCGGGTACGCCACCGTCGCGTACTTCAATTTCGGCCGGGCTGGCATCTACGCGGCGTCCCTGGGTGAGAGCTTTGCGGCTGGCCTGGGCACCGCAGCCTTTCTTGCCTTCCTCATGCACATTTGCGACAAGCGGCGAGCCGCCACCGAGTATGCATTCTTATCGGCCATCTTCGGGCTTACCCGCTCGTTAGCAGGTGCGTTCAGCGGTTGGGGAACCGCCCACCTCGGCTACGCCACGTATTTCTTCCTCACCTTCTTTCTGGCGCTGCCAGCGTTCGCGCTGCTGCCCTGGGTGAAAGCGTGGGCCGTTGCAGACGCGCCGCACGGCACGTCTGAGGCCACGGCGTAGGTCGACACAGGAGGAAACATGCACCGCAGTGAGCAGCGCATAATGACCACCCACAGCGGAAGCCTTCCGCGCCCCAAGGACCTCGTGGAAATGCAGGTCCGACTCAGCCGACGAGAGCCGGTGGACCGTACCGCCCTGGAAGCGGCGATCGAGCGGTCGACCCGGCACGTCATCGCCAAGCAGCTCGAGGCCGGCATCGACATCGGCAACGACGGCGAGCAGGCCCGCGAAAGTTTCTTCACGTACGTCCAGCACCGCATGAGCGGCTTCGGCGGGCAGAGTGTGCGCCCCATCATGAAAGACATCATCCAGTACCCCAGTTTCCTCGAGCTTAAACTTCCCGATTTCTCACGCACTATGGTGAGTCTTATCAACGCGCCCAAGGCCATAGGCGAGGTGCGCTACGTCGATCGATCCGCGCTCGAGAAAGAATGTGGCGACTTCCGGAGGATCGCTGGCGAACAGCCATCGCAGTTCATCGAATCGTTCATGACGGCGGCCTCGCCAGGCATTGTCGCCTCGGCGATGTTGAACGGTTACTACGAACGCTACGAGGATTATGTGGCGGCTGCCGCCGACGCCCTGAAAACCGAGTACGAGTACATCGCGGTGCAGGGTCTGGTGCTGCAGATTGATTGTCCGGACCTGGCAATGGAGCGGCACACGTCATTTGCGGACCGTGACATCGATGCCTTCCTGCAGTTCATCGATGTCAACATCGCGGCGCTCAACCGCGCCATCGCGCCCGTTCCCCGCGATCGCGTGCGTATGCACGTGTGCTGGGGGAACTACGAGGGACCGCACCACCTCGATATACCGTTGAACGAGATCCTCCCTCGCCTCTATCAGGCGAACGTCGGGGCGCTGGTGCTCTCCATGGCAAACCCGCGCCATGCGCACGAGCACCGCTGTTTCACGCGCTATCCGCTCCCCGCCGAGATGATCTTAGTCGCCGGCGTCATCGATCCAACAACGAACTACGTCGAGCATCCGGAGGTGGTTGCGGACCGCATCGAGTTGGCCGCACGAGCCGTCGGGGACCCACGCCGTGTCCTGGCAGGCACCGACTGCGGCTTCGACACCGCCGCTGGCCTCGGCACCGTCGCCGAAGAGCTGGTCTGGGAAAAGCTCAAAGCCCTGCGCGCGGGAGCCGACATCGCCACCCGGCGGCTCTTTGGTTAGCGATCTTCGGCACCAACGTTTGCACCGCACATCTTTTTCCGCTACCAGCGCGGGTTGTGTCCCCACTCTGCCGCACGCACCGGTACGTCTCCAAGGACGCGCTGCCGACGGTCACGCTGATCGTTTGGCTGCTCGTGTTCTCAAGCGCTTGTGCGCTGCGGGTGTGCCCGCCATCGGTTGAGGAAGATGGACGGCACCTGTACGTGAGTGCATGTGCTTCCTGTCACGGCGTCACCGGCACCGGTGACGGTCCTGTCGCCGCCGAGCTCAAAACGCACACGCCCGATCTCACCCGTCTGGCTCGCGAGCACGGCGGACGTTTCCCGCGCGATTTTGTGGTCGAGACGATTGCGGGCGAACGCAACTTTACCGCCCACGGCACCCGCGAAATGCCGGTGTGGAGCCAGCGTTTCGGCACAGGTGGTTCCGGCGCTCCCGGCGTCGCCTCGGTCTACGCACGGCGTAATCTGGAGTTGCTCACCGATTACATTGAATCGATCCAGCGCACGGAGAAGTAGACCGCTCTATCTCCCCGCCTGCCGCACAACCTCCGCGTAACGGTCCAAAAGCGGCAGCACGGTATCGCGTGGGGCCGGTGGCAAACCGAAAATGAAGTGCTCGACTCCAGCCTCACGGTACCGCTGCGCCACTGCGGCATCCGCGGGGCTGCCGTAGGTGGCGACCGAGATGGATTTCGGGTCACGTCCGGCTTTCTCCGCCCTGTGGTGCAGATCCTTGATGGCGGCGACGAGGTCGCCGGCACGTGCGGGGATCGGCATCCACCCGTCACAGTACTCGACCACGCGTTGCAGGGCTGCGGGAGTGTTGCCTCCCAGAAAAATAGGCGGATGGGGCTTTTGCACGGGTTTCGGCCAGGACCAGATGGGCTCAAAGTTGACGAATTTGCCGTGATACTCGGCTGCATCCTCGGCCCAAATCTTCTTCATGGCCTCGACACGCTCGCGCAGCAACGACCAGCGTGTTTTGAAGGTGGTCCCGTGGTTTTCCATTTCTTCGGCATTCCACCCGCCGCCGATGCCGAACAGCACACGTCCATTCGACAGCACATCGAGGCTGGCAACCTCCTTTGCCGTGGTAATCGGATCGCGTTCCACCAGGAGGCAAATGCCGGTGCAGACCTTCAACGTCCGGGTCACCGCTGCCGCCGCGGCCAACGCGACAAACAGGTCGTGCGTGTGCCAGTACTCCTTCGGCAGCTCGGGCCCTCCGGGCCAGGGAGAACGCCGGCTGGCGGGAATGTGGGTGTGCTCCGGCAACCACAGCGATTCAAAGCCGCGCGCTTCGGCTTCGCGCGCCAACTCGTCAACGCGGATGGCGAAGTCGGTTGCAAACATCGTCAGGCCAAAGTGCATGGGTTTACTCCTCGAGGCCCACCATGCCAGGATACCGCCCCTTTGACTACCGCGATTCACAACGTGTGCCGTGACATGCTATGGTTGAGGGCCGTTGCGGGTGATTCTCAAGGAGAGGAGTTAGATATGATGGCACATTCGGCAAGGCAGCGAACCTTCGGCGCTCTGGCTGTCGCCGTCCTGTGTCTCTGTGGAGAGCGCGGGCTTGCAGCGTCCAACCCGGCGCCGGTGTCGACGGATGTAATCTTCCTGATGTCCGGCAGTAACGGCCAGGTGGGAGGTTTGCAGATGGATCTGAGTTGGGATCCGCGCTGCATGACGGCAGAGCGCCAGGAAGGCGACGCCGCCAGCTGCGCCTCGGCCCCCTCAACGCGTAAGAACGTACAGACGAAGATTTTCCCCAACAACTCGACCATGCGGGTACTTTTCATGTCCGTATCCGACACGAGCCCGATTCCTGACGACGAGCTGTTCAGTTGCAGGTTCACACTCGCGAGCGCCCCCTCCTCCCCTTGCTGCTCCCTCAGCATCGGGAACTTGATCTTCAGTTACCCGACCGGCGGCCGGAATTATGACGCGAACATCTCTGTACAGGCGCAGGTCGGCGGAACGTGGTGTCTCGCGGCTGGGCCTAGTGGATCTCCGGACAACCCGGCGCGGCCTCCCGCACCAGCGGCAGCCGTCCCGGTTGCACCCGCACCGATTGTTTCAGCACCTGGCGCGGCACCGGGAATCCCCGGTGCGCCGGCTCCGCCCGCAGCGCTGCCGCCGGCAGCAGGGGATCGGGAGGCAGTTGCGGGGCAAGCACCGCCGCCAGGCGAGGAAGGCACGCCGGGTGAGTCGGCAACTCAACCGGCCGCGACTGCTGCCGTGCCGCTCACACCGACTGCACAGCGCACGCCTGCGCGGGCGACCGCAACAGCACCGGTGCGGTCGCCGCAGCCGCAAAGCACGGCAACCGCGGCCACAGTGGGCTCAACGACGCCGGGGTCCGCAACCCAGACCCCAGCACCAACGGCGAAGAAGCACGGTAAGAAACACTCGTCGTGAGCCTCACTCCAGGAGCGCCAGCAAATCGCTGAGTTCAGCGACGACATAGTCCGGCGCGTGCGCGTCGGGAGGTAGCGGATCATGTTTGGCGTTGATCCACACCAC
>DASVHW010000026.1 GCA_036382395.1 Candidatus Binatia bacterium
TCACGGGCCACATCGGTCCCGGTCACGCCCATCGCCACCCCGATATCAGCGCGTTTCAGCGCCGGCGCGTCGTTGACGCCATCGCCGGTCATGGCGACGAACTCACCTTTGTCCTGCAGTGCCTTGATGATCTTGATCTTCTGTTCGGGTGCGACGCGGGCGTAGACCCGCACGTGCCGGACCCGATCTTCGAACTCTTCAAGCGGCAGCCGGGCCAACTCCTGCCCGCTCATCACGGCGCCGTCATCGTCGATGATGCCAAGACGCGATGCGATGGCGCGGGCCGTGGCAGGGTGGTCCCCCGTAATCATCACCGGGGTGATCCCGGCGGTTTTACAGAGGGCCACGGCCTCGGCGGCTTCCTCGCGCGGCGGATCCATGAGGCCGACGAGCCCTGCGAATACCAGGCCACGCTCGACACCAGCAGGTGACAGATCCGCTGGGATCTCCGGCCACAGACGGTACGCAACGGCAAGCACACGCAGGCCGCGGCCGGCCATCTGTTCGGCAACGGCAAGTATCCGTCGCGCCTCGATGGCGGCAGGCCCGCCGTCACGCAGCACGCGATCACACCGCTCAATCACCAGCTCCGGAGCGCCCTTCGTAAAGGCGACAACTCCCTCGGGATGACGGTGGAAGGTGGTCATGCACTTGCGCTCCGAGTCGAACGGGACCTCCGCCAGCCGCGGCGCCGTGGACGCCAGCGCCGCCTTGTCACAGCCCGCTTCTGCTGCCGCCACGTACAGCGCCACCTCCGTGGGGTCGCCGAGGATCTCGTCGCGGTCGTTGCGGGTGGCATCGTTGCTCAGCGCCAACGCCGTGAGCAACGTGTGCCAGGGTTCGGCGACAACGTCATCGATGCCTCCGGGAAGTTGGATCACGCGGTCGTCGCCGTAGAGTTGCTCGGCGCGCATCTTGTTCTGCGTCAGCGTGCCGGTCTTGTCCGAGCACACGTAGGTAACCGATCCGAGCGTCTCGACCGCCGGCAGGCGCCGGACCAATGCATGCTGCTTCACCATGCGGCGGGCGCCGAAAGCGAGCGAGACCGTGACCACCGCGGGGAGCGCTTCCGGAATGGCCGCGACGGCCAGGCTCACCGCCGTCAGGAACATGAGCACAAGGCGCTCGCCGCGGAGCAAGCCAACGGCAAAGACCACCACGCACACGGCAATTGCGGCCAACGCCAGCCGCCGGCCAAACTCCGTCAAGCGTTTCTGCAGAGGGGTCTGCGGCTCCGCCGCTCGACTGAGGAGCGCAGCGATTTTGCCCAACTCCGTCTGCATGCCGGTCGCCACCACCACGCCGATTGCCCGGCCGTAACTCGCGACCGTGCCCTTGTAGGCCATGTTGAGACGGTCACCCAAGGGTAGATCCGCCTGGCTCAACGCCGTCACGCGCTTGTCGACGGGGACCGACTCACCAGTCAGCGCCGCTTCCTCCACTTTGAACTGTGCAGTTTCCACTAGCCGCAGATCTGCCGGCACAATGCCGCCCGCCTCGAGCAGAACGACGTCACCGGCCACGAGATCGGAAGCGACAACCGTTTGCACCTGCCCCCCGCGCCGCACCGTGGCCGAGGGCGCCGCCAGCAGCTTCAGTGCGGCAACGGCGCGTTCGGCACGGTACTCCTGGACGAAGCCTATGACACCGTTGATGAGCACAATCACCACAATGGCGATCGCATCCGGTGGATCGCCGATCATTCCCGACAGGATCGCCGCCGCAATCAGGACGAGGATCATGAAATCGGTGAACTGATCCAGCAGCATCCGCCACGGAGCGCGCCGACGCGTTTCTTCTATGGCA
>DASVHW010000027.1 GCA_036382395.1 Candidatus Binatia bacterium
TCCTGAGCGGCGTCGAAAGCAATCATCAGCATGTGCTGGCGCGCGCCACGCTCAAAGCCGAGGTGCCGATCGTCAACGCCGGCTCCACTGATCCAACTCTTCTGGAGCACGCGATTCCCTGGATCGTTCGGGTCATGAGCGACGATCGTCAAAACGCGTATCTGCTGGTTGATTACATGCTCCGCGTCCGCGGCCTCTCGCGCGTGGCGGTGCTGCGCGTGAACGACCGCGACGGCCGGATGGGAATCCAGCATTTCGTCAAAGCGACGAGGAGGTTGAACCATCCCATCGTGATCGAGCAACGATTCAACAACGGCGACACGGACTTCTCGGAACAGCTCGATCATATCGCGCAGACGCACGCGGATGCGCTATTTCTCCTCGGCAACCCGACCGAGCTGGGGTTGGTCGTCAAAGCGGTGCGCGCGCGCAAGATGTCGCTGCCGATCTTTGCTTTCGACCGCTGCGTGCATCCCAAGTTCCTGGAAGTCGCGGGCCCGGCAGCGGAAGGGGTGGTGGCGACGGCGACCTTCAACCCGGATCGAGATGACCCCGCCTGGCTCGACTTCCGGCGGCGGTATCACGAGCGTTTCGGGGAAGAGCCCAGCGCCTTCACGGCCCACGCGTATGACGGGACCAACATGATCATTGCCGCCATCCGCAGTGCAGGACTCAACCGCGCTCGCATTCGCGATGCGCTGTTCTCCAAGAAGAGTCTCGACGGTGTAACCGGCAAGATCGAGTTCGACTCGACGATGAACAACGTCCGCAAGCCCTGGCTGGCGGAGGTGAAAAACGGAAAGTTTCACTTCTTCCGGCCCGATAAACCCAAGGAATAGCAGGGCGGAGTAATCGGTGAAGGTATCGGGCACAAGCGCGGCGATGGTTACGGCGACCGCAATGGTCGTTGCCGTCGCAACCGGGGTCGCGGCTGACAGCGGAGTGGGCCTCCGAGCCACGCACCCGGACGCTGCCACAACGGCGGTCGGGTTCTTCCTGGCGAGCAACGGTCCGGACGCAGAGGACGCCCGGGAGATCCGCAACGGGGCGGAAATCGCCGTGCAGGAATGTGCTGGCAGGGCCGGCGAGTGTGTTGCGGTCGCGGCCAACGGCACCGGGAAATGGGATGCCGGCGCGGGCGAGCTGGTCCGGCTGGTCTACACCGAAGGAGTCAAAGCGGTGCTCGGCGCGGCCGACGGTCGCACCGCGCACCTGGCCGAGCAAGTCGTTACGCGAGCCAAGGGACGCTTCGTGCTCCTGACACCATGGGCCTCCGACCCGACTCTCACGCAGATCCGAGTGCCGTGGTTCTTCAGGCTGGCGCCGGATGATCGCCGCCAAGCAGAGGCGCTGATCGAGGAGATGCGCCGCGCCGGCGTTCGCCAGGTTGTCGCGCTGGTTGCGGAAACCTCTTACGACTTGCGTGCTGCGGCGGCAGCGTTCGAAAAGGCAGCCAGAGCCCCTGGGGCGCCGGCGTTTCACAAAATCACGCTGCAGGAAGAACGAACGGACCTGGACGCCGTCGCCGCGGAGGTCCGTGCCGCCGGCGCCGAGGCGATCCTGTTTCTCGATCCCCCCGAGTTGGCGGCAGGTGCCGCACGGCAGCTACGCCAGGCCGGGATCAGCGCTCCTTTCTTCGGTCCGCTGCGGCTCGCGTCCCCGGAGTTCATCGCGGCTGCCGGCAGCGCGGCGGAAGGGATGATCCTCGCCGCTCCGCCGGAAGCGTCCGGACCTGCCGCAGAGCGCTTCCGCGCCAGATACCGGCAGGTGCATAACCGCGAGTGCGGCGCGTTGGCCGCCTACGGCTACGATGGTGCCGCGCTGCTGATCGAGGCGCTGCGCTCCACTGGTGGTGAGGGCGGAGAATCCCTGCGTGCGGCGCTGGCGGTGATGCACCGGGACGGTGTAACCGGTAGGATAGAGTTCGACGCGTCCGGGAATCGTGCGGGTTCCGCGCCTCTCGCCCGCGTCGAACATGGCCAGCTCGGGCGCATCCCTCGAAACGGCAGTGACAGCAAACAAGCGCAACCGATAGCTCACTTACTCCACGAAAGTTTGAACCCATGATTCACAATGAACAGGACAGCGCGGCGGACACGAATTTTTCCTCCAGTGTGCTCCGGCGATTTGCGGGGCCGGAGGCCAACGAGATCTTTCTGCTCTGCCGGCCTGAGTCTCTGAGGCCGGGCGAAATCGCCTACCAGACGGAATCGGTCTACCGGACCCTGCGCGACCTGCTGCGATCGGAAGGCGGGGGGTTGGAGCACGTCGTTCAAGAGACCGTGTACTTCCGCAACATACGAGAAGACCTGAACCGCTTTCAGCAGGCGCGTCTCCAGGTCGTGAAGGAAACCGGCCTCGAAGCCTTCGACCCCGCGTCAACCTTCATCGAGCAGCCGCCGCTGAATGACTGGGCGCGGCTCGAGATCTCGGTTCTGGCCGTCATCCCACACGATCAGCGCGCGGCGAAGGTCTGGAATGTGTGGCGTACGTCACAGTGTGTCTGCAATGACTGCGCCCGCATTGGTGCGCAAGTGCAAATCCTGGGCGGTCAGAAGTATCTGCGTGCCGGAAACATCTACGGCGCGTCCGGAACGTCGTACGCGGAAACCTACAACATGTTTGTCTCGGCGGAGGAGCTGCTGCGGCAAGAGGGGATGGGCTTCCAGGACGTCGTCCGCACGTGGATTTACCTGCGAGAGATGGACCGCGACTACGCGGAGTTCAACCGCGGGCGCAGGGAGTTTTTCCACGACAGAGGCATCAAGCTGCACCCCGCCAGCACCGGCATCTATGGCGCGCCCTTTCCAGAAGGGCACAACTTTTTGATGGGGATTTACGCCATCAAATCTCCCGACCCGCTGCAAGTTGGGCTGATGACGACGCCGACCCTCAACGAGGCCTGGATGTACGGATCGGATTTCTCTCGTGGGCTCAAGGTGGTCGAAGCGAACAAGATCGCGCTGTACGTCTCGGGTACCGCCAGCGTCGATGAGGCGGGCGAAACCGCGCACGTTGGCGATTTTGACGGGCAGGTGGAGCGGATGATCGTGAATGTCTCGACCCTGCTTGCGGCGCAGAACGCGTCGTTGGGTGATCTGGTCTCGGCCACGACATATCTCAAGAGCCCGGAAGATGCGCCACGGCTTCGCCGGATCCTCCGGCAACGAGGCCTCGCCGGCTGCCCTAACGCGTTAGTCAAGGCCGCCGTGTGCCGTCCGAATCTGCTCTGCGAGATGGAAGCCATCGCCGCGCTACCGCGGCCGGTGTGAGGTGGGACACCCCTCGCTGGAGACTCCGGCGAGATGCCGGCTTGGAGTGCCCATGAACCCGATCGCGCCCGACGCCACCGCCTGGGGCGATGCCCCAGGCTGATGAATGGCCGCCCCGTTGGGGCTCATCACCGTCGAGGTGTTGAGTCCTTTTGGTCTCAGCCCTGAAAGGGCGGCAAGCCATGAGCCCAGGGCAACGCCCTGGGCGACGGAGCAGGCGCGTGTTCATGGGCAGGAGGCGCGTCACGAACGCGCGCTGGCTGACGTCTTGCGTGCTGTCATCAGGGTCTCCGTGAGGTGCAGCGTCAGCCCGGCGACCTGCGGACGCACCTGCGCGAGCCAGCGCTCCGCGCGCGCCCGCTGCGTTTCGTCTGCGATCGTGAGCCATCGAATCCGCACCCACTCCTCGATCGCAGGCCAGGTGACCGAGAACGGCGCGCTCCGCCATTCCGGCCGCAGACCGACGCCAGCGCAGGCGGCAGCCGCGTGCGCTTCGTCATCCCCCGTGGCGCGCAATCCCGCTGCAAACAGCGCCTCCACCTCCTGCCACTCCTTCGAGGCGATGAACTGGCGCACTTGGTCGCGCCAGTGACTGGTCCCGGTGGTTGCGACCAACAGCCCGCCGGGCCGCAGGCTGCGCGCTGCCTCGGTCACGCAGCGCTCGAGGTCGGTCACCAGCAACAGCACGTGACTCATGAACACGAGGTCGAAGCTGCCTGGGCGGCACGGCAATGTCATGGCATCTGCCCGGACCAACGAGATCCGCCCGCCCACCCGTTGCTGCGCCGCGTGCAGCATTGCGGGCGAGAGATCGGCGCCCACCACCCGCGCGGCCGGAACCCGTGAAGCGAACTCGGCTGCGTACGCGCCGTTACCGCAGCCCAGGTCGAGCACGGCACGCGCATCCTCGATCTCAGCGGCGATAGCAGTGAGCACGGCCGCGCGCCGCGCCCGGAAGTACTCGCCATCGCCGTACACCTGTGCCAATCGATCGTAGTACGCCGCCACGACCTGCTCGCGATGCGGGTCGTTCATCACCTCGACCTTTGGCAGCTGCGGTTCAAGACGTCAACGCCGCCTTTACCGGAAGCCGACTTCTTTGCAGGGATGGCGAGGTGCGGCCTGACCCCAAATCGGGGCCTGCCGGATCAGTCGATGACCAGCGATCCTCGCCAAGGAAATGAAACGCGCGGGGTGGCCGCCTGAGATGTGAATCGCGTCTCCCACGTGGCACCCGGGGCGCGCATGCAGGGGGTGCCTCCTCGCAGACCGACCGCGACGTCATGGACTCCCCACGCGGGTCTCTATGAGCGCTATCGCCGGCGACCGAGGGCTCCGGCGCCGATGCTTCATGACAGTCTGAATTGAGTGCTCCCGCCTCCGGGAGTCTGCCGTGCGTCCGTAAGCCAGGAGGGAGGCGGTCCGGGCGCTCAGCATTTTGGTGTCAAAACCGTGCCGAAGCTCTCGCTTCGCGACGGTGGCGTACGGCATTTTGATCCGCCCGGCGTCTCGCCCGGCAGTGGCACGCGCCGCGCTTCTACTCGCGGCATGACACGTCATCGCTTCTCGCAGCTGCTCATCTGTTTTACGGTTCTCCACGTCGCCCACCCCGTGGCGGTGCGTGCCAACGCCGCCGTTTATACCGATGCCCTCGCCAATGGCTGGCAGGACTGGTCGTGGGGCGGCGTCACGCGCAACTTCGCCAACGCCGCTCCCGTCCACAGCGGCACCGCCTCGATCGCGGTGACCTACACCGGCAGCTGGAGCGGCTTGCAGCTCGGAGGTCCCTCGGCGCTCGACGTCAGCACGCTGGACACGTTCCGTTTCTACGTGCACGGCGGCAGCAGCGGCGCTCAGATTGTGCAAGTGCAGGTCGGCAACAGCACCACCGGGGTTGCGACCATTCTTGATTTCACGCCGGTGGCCGGGACATGGACGCAGGTCGATGTGCCCTTGGCGGCGCTCGGCGTATCCCGGCAGGTGAACTACGTCTACTGGTTCAACAATACCGCGGGCGCGCAGCCGACGTTTTATCTCGATGACGTGGCCTTCGTCGCCTCCGGCGTGCCGACACCGACCCCGGCGGCCCCGGGCGTGGGGCCTTCGCTCAACGTCGATGCGGCCGCCAATCGCCACTCTATCAGCCCGTACATCTATGGAATGAATTTCGCCGATGAGAACCTCGCTGCCGAGCTGCAGCTCTCCGTCCGGCGCTGGGGCGGAAATGCCACCACACGGTACAATTGGCAGGTCGACGCGAACAACCACGCCTCCGACTGGTACTTCGAGAACCTGCCGAACGACAACGCCAATCCCGCAGCGCTGCCCGACGGTTCGGCCAGCGATCAGTTTATCGACCAGAACCGACGCACCGGCACCGCAACCTTATTGACCGTCCCACTCATCGGTTGGACCCCAAAGGACCGCACCCGGGCGTGCGGTTTCAGCGTGAGCAAGTATGGCGCGCAACAGTCGACCGACCCGTGGATGCCGGACTGCGGCAACGGTGTCCGAACCGACGGTACGGAGATCACTGGTAACGATCCGCGCGATACCAGCGCTGCCATCACCCCGGCATTTGTACAGGCCTGGATGGCTCATCTGCTGGGCAAGTATGGCAACGCGGCCGGCACCGGCGTCCGCTTCTACAATCTCGACAACGAACCCGAGCTGTGGGACGACACGCATCGGGACGTCCATCCGACTCCGACAAGCTACGACGAGATGCGTGACCGAACCACCGCCTACGCCGCCGCCATCAAAGCAGCGGACCCCACCGCGCAGACACTCGGTCCGGTATCCTGGGGATGGACGGCGTATTTCTGGTCGGCACTCGATTGGGCGCCCGGCGGCGCGTGGTGGAACAACCCGCAGGACCGTCTGGCGCACGGGAACATACCATTCGTCGAATGGTACCTGCAGCAGATGCAGGCCTACGAGCAGCAGGGCATGCGGCTGCTGGATTATCTCGATGTCCACTACTATCCAGAGGCCTCGGGAGTGGCGTTGTCCCCGGCCGGTAGCGCGGCAATTCAAGCGCTGCGCCTGCGCTCGACCCGGTCTCTGTGGGACGCGACGTACACCGACGAGAGCTGGATCGCCGAACCCGTGCGGCTCGTGCCCCGCATGCACGACTGGGTCAACGCCGACTACCCGGGCACGAAGCTGGCCGTCAGTGAGTATAACTGGGGAGCGCTGGACAACCTCAACGGGGCACTGGCGCAAGCCGATGTGCTGGGCATCTTCGGACGTGAAGGGCTCGACCTCGCCACCTTGTGGGCTCCGCCCAGTAGCGCGCAGCCCGGGGCTTTCGCGTTCCGCTTGTTTCTGAACTACGACGGGTTGCACGCCCGCTTCGGCGACGTGAGCGTCGCGGCCGCCAGCGCCGATCAGGACCAGTTGGCAGTCTACGCCGCACTCGACAGTGCCGGTGGCGTGCTGAGGTTGATCATCATCAACAAGGCGACGCAGGCGCTCACGAGCCTGGTCACGCTGGACAACTTCAGTCCATCCGCGGCCGCGCAGGTGTATCGCTACAGTGCGGCCAACCTGGCAGCGATCGTACGCGAAGCGGACCTGCCCGTGAGCCAGACCGGCTTCACGGCCACCTTTCCCGCCTCGTCTCTTACGCTTCTCGTTGTTCCGGCGTCAGGCGTGACGCCCGCGCCGACCGTTACGCGGACCGGGACGGCGACGCCGACATCCACTC
>DASVHW010000028.1 GCA_036382395.1 Candidatus Binatia bacterium
GGTGGGGACACGTGTTACGCGCAGGCGGGAGAGAACCAGTACCACGCCCTCTTCGACAACCAGGTTTGCGCCGCGATCCATTCCTCCGACCTCGCCACCGCCCTGGTCGCCCTCGATGCCCACCTCGAACTGACCAGTGCCGCCGGCGTGCGCACCGTCACGCTCGGCGACTTCTTTGTCTCGCCGGATAAGGACGTGACCCGAGAGCATGCGCTGGCGCCAGGCGAGATCGTTACCGCCATCTTCGTCCCCACCCCGGCCGACGGATCGCGCTCGGCGTATGTCAAACAAGGAGAAAAACAGTCCGCCGACTGGCCACTGGCCGAAGCGGCCGTCGCGGCGAGCGTCCGCGAGGGTCGTTTCGCAACCGTCGCCGTGGTTCTGGGTGCGGCAGCACCGGTGCCCTGGCGGGCGCGGGTTGCGGAGGCCGCGCTGGTGGGACAGCCGGCGACGGCGGAGACGGCGACAGAGGCGCTCCGCGCCGAACTGACACGGGCCACGCCGCTCGCCCACAATCGTTACAAACTGCAACTCTTCGAGACGATCGGGCGCCGCGCCATCCTCGCGGCAGCAGGTGTGGTGTAGGTCAGGAGTGATCGCGGCACCGGCCGCGGCTTCACCGATATGGTGATCAAGGGCGGGCGCGTGCGGGAGTTCGTGCCGGTGCAGGTCGAGGCCCGGCAGGTGCTCACCGAATGGCTGGCATTACAACCGAAGAAGAAGGGGCCGTTGTTCACCCCACGCACGGGCCAGCAGCTCACGCGCTACCAGCACTTTCTGATCCTGCAGCGGGTGGCCCGCCCAGGCGAACGCCATCGACGTGCCGGCGAGGCCATCAAGGTGTCGCCGCATGTGCTTCGACACACGTTTTTGCGGAAACTCGCGGAGGAGAAAGGTGTGCCAAGAAGCCGATTTATTTCAACGGCAAGGTCGTAGGCCACGTCCGCGTCGCGCTTCGCCACCAGGAGCACACCCGCCCGGTGTTCCCTCAGTGCTGCCAGTGCTTTGGGCAACGCGGGCCGCTTGTCGAGCGCCGCGCCGCCGCTGATGCCGTGGTCGGTGTAAACGGCGACCAGCTCGGCACCGTGCCGCGTGCACCAGTCCACCAGGGCAGCCCGTTGCGCCTCGGGGCCAAGGTTCACCAACAGCCTGCTTTCAAACAGCTTGGCGGAGGAGGAAGGCGTATCGCAGCCGGGCGGAGTACAAAGAGAAGGGCACGCGAACTGCTGCTCACGCCGCTCAACCGAGTTGCCCACGAGATCGGAGCAAAACCAACCACGAACCGAACCACAACTCACCAAGCGCGGCTTTTCCACTCACACCCCGTTGATCGAGCCGCGCCGTCGCCGCACCACATACGGTGACGTGTCGTTTGGACACGAAATAGACGGCTTCAGCGCGATTGATCTCGCACCACCAAGCGGGCAAATTGCGCTCCGATCCAATACGTCACAAAGGCCAGGACGATGCCCACCAACGACGACGCGAGCACGCCGGCCGCGTCTCCGACGCTCGCTCCGGCGTCGGAGAAGAACAGCTCACCGACGAGCTTGAACAAGTCATCGCTGCGCCAGCGCGCGAGCGGCAACGACGGCGACCAGAGCGCCACCAGCCTCGACACCAGGATGGAACCCATCTCGTAGTAATCGCCGGGGATCGAAATGAACGGCGCATAGGCAACCGGTATCGCCGCCCCGAGCGCGATGCAGCCCCGCAACGGGTTCTGCCTGTCAGTCGCAACCCACCGCAGCAATGGGATGCCGATCAGAATGGTGAGCGTGAACGGCAGGAAGTCGGTTGCGAGATACGTGAGATCGTTGTTGTGGGTATCGAACCCGGTGAGTTGACCGGCGTAGCTCGAGCCGACCGCGACGAACGGGAAGATCTGCTGCAGCAACGCGGCACCGTAGAGCGGATCGATCTCCAGGCGGGTGACCTCACCACCGGTCAGCAGACATCCGTAGGCGTGCAGCAACTCATGGATGGGCACGTACACCCACCATGCGACCGCAAACGCGGCGGCGATGCTCAGGACGTGGAGAACGTTGAAACGGGTCAGGCAGGCTGTGAGGGCCGTGAAATAGTCATCGACCGGCAGCTTGAGCATGCGGTAGGCGCGACGCAATAGACGACCTATGTGACCCGCGCCCGCTATAGCAGGCTTGGCGTGTGCGGTGATAGTCTTCCGGCATGAGCGGGACCACATTACTGAGCCACGCCGGTGGCTGACCTCAGTCAGGAATGTGTCCATCAGCTAAAACGCGGGATGATCTGCTTGGCAAACAACTCAATCTGCCCGATCAGCTCGTCGGCTGGCGCGATCGGAAACAGCACGTACTTGGTGCAGCCGGCCGCCACGTACGCCCGGACCTTCTCGACACAATCCTCGGGCGTCCCGATCGCACAGCGCGCCGCCATCGCTTCGGGTGGAAACTGAAAGTTGGCGTACACCAGCTGCGCAACGGCGCCTGCACGCTCGCGGTTATGACTGGCGTAGGTCAGCACCAGTACGCCTGCTTCGCCTGGATCGATGCTCCGACCCCGCTGCGCCCCGTAGGCAACAAGACGTTCCATCCCGGCTTTGAACTCCTCGGGTGTCACGAACGATGGGAACCACCCGTCGCCGTACCGGGCAACGCGGCGTAACGCCACGTCAGTGCGTCCGCCGATCCAGATGTCAAGCTTGCCCTTCGCCGGCCGCGGCTCGATGGTTACGTCATCGAAGTGGTAGCAATTTGCCGTGGTGCGAGACCTGTGGGCCGGCCCACAGCTTGCGCAGCACCGCCACGCCCTCTTCCATGCGACCGGCGCGCTCTCCGGAAGGAACACCGCAAGCCAAGCAGTCGCGCGGATCGTTGCCCAGGCCGACGGCCATGATCACGCGTCCGCAGCCGCCGGTAAGATAATCGAGCGTCGCGTAAGTGCGCGCCACCTGTACCGGGTCGCGCGCCGGCAGCGTGACCACGCTCGTCGCCAAAGGCGAGTCCAGCCGCTGCGGAGCCGACCCCAACGGCGATCACATCATCGATAGCGCCGACTTCAACGCCACGCTCACTGCGCTCTTCGAGTCGCCGTGAAGCGCGCCGGTGACAACGACGGCGCTTTTGAGCTGCATCAAGGAGCGGGATCAATGTCCTTTGCGGAGCCTCGGCAGCACCTTTGCGGCGAATAGCTCCAGGCTTGCCCAACCCAAGTCAGGCGCCATGCCGGCCAACAGCGGATGGAGCAGTATACTTCCCGTCTGCCGTGCAAGCGCCACACACTCGTCGGGCGTGACAACACGGTACGAGCCGCTCCTGCGGAGCTCCTCCGCAGTGGTCGGGGCGGCGCGCCCTGCCAACACGGGATCTCCCCACGACGCGTATGCCTGGGCCTCGTGCAACGCGTAGGGCGCAATGCGGGCCCAGTCGCGTTCCAGGTCTTCGCTCACGTGCACACCCGCGATGCTATTTGAAATCGCGACAAATCCGCCGTCGAACCCGAGCCGGGCGCACTCCGCGTAGTAGGACTCCGGCAGGCGCGGGTCCGACGAAGACGATGGCTGAAAACCGGTCCGTAGCCGTGCGGCCCGACGCGCCGCGACTTCCGTGACGCCACCAACCATCAGCGTCGGTTGTATCCGCGGCTTCGGGGTCACCCGGATCGTGCGGCCTCGCCATTCAAACGGCTCGCCGGTCCAGGCCTTGCGCATGACACCGACGTACTCCTCGACCAACCGCCATCGCTGTGCGCGGTCAATGCCGGCCATTTCGAACTCTTCGCGCCGGTAGCCGGGCACGACGATCAAGCTGACGCGGCTGCCGCTGACCAGATCGAGCACCGCGAACTGCTCGGCCAGACGAATTGGGTCGTGCAGAGGGAGAATGACGGCCGCAACGGTGATGCCGATCCGCTTGGTGCGCCCGGCAATGGCGGCGGCGAGTGTCAATGGCGCCGGCAGGTAGCCGTCGTCGGTCCCATGGTGCTCGGCAAGCGTCACGCCATCGAGACCCTGCTCATCCGCCCACCCACACTGCTCCAAGCATGCGGCGTACAACTCTGCGCGCGTCGCCGCTGCAAACGCAGGCGCACGCAGGTCGTAGCGAAGAGTGACTGTTGCGGCGACGGTCACCCCTAGAAGCCTTTGAACGCGGGCTTGCGCTTCTCGAGTAAGGCTTCCGTGCCCTCGCGGGCATCCTGGGTACAGGCAGACATGGTAGCCGCACCCGCCTCGTACTCCAGGGTAGGACGGGGCTCATTTGGCATGGTCGTTTACACCTCCCGGTGGGTCACCGATTACCATGGATGGTCACTCCCAATCAATGTGTTGAGCCCCGTTAAAGTCCGGTTATAGTCGGCGGCGGCACAAGACGCGGAAACGACTAGAACAGGAAACGCCCACCGTCATGGACTCCCAGCAATTTCCCCACTGTCATGAACTCGGTAAGGGGGTCTCTATGACTCTCCGGGTTCGGTCCCCCTTTTTTTAGGTGTAGCCTTTTCTGTGTTGGGACGCCCATGCAGTCGTCTTTTCTGTCCGGCAACGGTTCCCGCCGACCGGGCAAAACGGCGACATTTGGTGGCATTGGCCGGGGCAAAGCGGTCCCGTTTAGGGTACCAGCCATATTCGTGTTGCCAGCCACGCTAAGGCGTCCAGTTTGCTGGACGTTTAACCCGGAATTTCGCACGCCTGCGCCCGGCGGGCCACCTGCGGGCAGACCTGCCGATCCTCACCGGCGAGAAGATCGAGCAACGCTGCCGCACGATCTCGCTGTTGCTGACCGCGGCAGTTCGATGCGACGAGATCACGACCACACAGGTCCGCGAGAAGTGTCGGGCCATCACTCCCGAGAGCGACTCGCACGACGTGTCGATTTGAACGCGTCGGTGCGCTTAACCGATCATCGCCTTGAGCTTGCTGAGTGGCAGGACCTTCACCTTGCGGCGGGCAGGCTTGGCCGCAACGTTCATGATTTCCCCAGGTCGGAAAGGGTTGGGGACACCCTTTCTGGCCGGGCGGGCCGGGGTCTGCACGACTTTGACCTTGAGCAATCCGGGAAGAGTGAACATCCCTACGGAGTGTTTCGCGATGTGTCGCTCGATCAACGCCGCCAATGCATCAAGCACCCGCCCCACGTCTTTCTTGGGCAGCTCCGTGCTGGCAGCCAACTCGGCCAGTATTTCCCCTTTGCCCATCGCCTTGTCGAGCCTCGTTGTCTTCTTTGCCATCACAGCCTCCAGTTCGAGCCAAAATAAACGGGGGTATTTATCCCATGCTTTCCGCCGGCGTGCAATCCGACGAGGGGAGAAGAAGAACGCCGGCGAGTTGAAAGACTGAGACAAGGTCCTACTGTGGTGTGTCGCTCCAGTCGGCTAGTGCTCGCCTCGCCCGCCTCGCTTTCGGGCTGGGGCACTGCGTCTCGGATACTTTTTCCTCACCTCAATCTTGTCGCCGCACCAGGGACAGTGGCTGATGTTCACGCCGTCGCTTCGGTACAGTTCGCCGTCGGCGTCTAGCGGCATGAAATAACAGAGATTACACCCAGCAACCGTGAAGTTGCTTACGAATATGACCTTGTCCTCGATAGCCTGGGCGAACTGGCCGCAACTGCATGCTGGTTCCTTTTCCCACTCAAATCCGCCGTGAACATGGTCAGCCTTCAAATCCACAGACATGCCACTCCTCCTTGTGCGATGGTCCATCGCATGCGCATCTAAGTACCACATCAAGACGACGGCACCCACCTGCGGCCGGATTCAGGTGGCCATCCACCGGCCCAGAACTCGAAGCCTCTCCGCACAGCATCATGACTATCGGAAAATCGAGTTTGCGATGTCTATTTGCTGAGAGCACTAGCGGATGCCGAGGACCTCTTGCGCATAAGCGGCAGGATCGTCGCGATAGCGGAGAAAGCGCTCCGTGTCCTGTAGCCGCAGCATTGACAGCGGTGTGGACGATTGAGCCCAGGTCTATTTGCTCATAGTTCCCGGTGCTCACTGGGGAATGAGTCAAGCATC
>DASVHW010000029.1 GCA_036382395.1 Candidatus Binatia bacterium
CTTGCGGATCGGGTTTTCGAACTGGCGTGGACACATAGCCAGGTGACCCTGCGGCAAATCAATGCCACCGAGGCCGACGCGCAACTCTATGGACGCCTTGCCAGTTCTGTCATCTACGCCAATTCCTCGCTGCGCGCCGACGCGAGCGTTCTCATCAATAACCGCCGCGGGCAATCCGGCTTATGGGGCTATGCCATTTCCGGCGATTTGCCGATCGTGCTGCTGCAAATTAGCGACCTGGCGAATATCGATCTGGTACGCCAACTCGTGCAGGCCCACGCCTACTGGCGCTTGAAGGGACTCACCGTGGACCTGGTGATCTGGAATGAAGATCACGCCGGTTACCGGCAATTGCTCCAGGAGCAAATCATGGGGCTGATTGCCGTGGGCCTCGAGGCACACGTGATAGACCGGCCCGGCGGAATCTTCGTGCGGCGAGCGGAGCAGATATCGGACGAGGACCGCATTCTGCTCCAATCGGTCGCGCGCGCCATCATCACCGACAGTCGTGGCGCGCTGGCGGCACAGATCAACCGTCGCGGCTTTATAGAGAGGCGGGTCTCGCGGGCGGAACAGACCGACCGTCGCGGCTTTATCGAGAAGCGGGTCTCGCGCCTGGTGCCGACCAGAACCCACCGTCCCGAACTCCCGGCTGCCGCTGAGTTGCCGCGCCGCAATCTGATCCTCTGGAACGGACTGGGAGGATTCACCCCTGATGGGACCGAGTACGTCATCACGACCGCTCACGGGCAAGTGACGCCGGCACCCTGGGTGAATGTGCAGGCGAATCCGCACTTTGGAACCGTCATTTCCGAGAGCGGCGCGGCCTACACCTGGAGCGAGAATGCCCACGAATTCCGCCTCACTCCCTGGCACAACGACCCCGTGAGCGATGCGAGCGGAGAAGCTTGTTACATCCGTGACGAAGAGAGCGGCCATTTCTGGTCTCCCACGCCGCTGCCCAGCCGCGGAGCTGCACCCTACGTCAGCCGGCACGGCTTCGGCTACAGCGTTTTCGAGCACGTCGAGGGCGGTATCTGCTCGGAGCTGTGGGTTTACGTGGCCCTGGACGCATCGATCAAGTTCTCGGTGCTGAAAGTGCGTAACGACTCAGGCCGATCGCGCCAGCTCTCCGCCACGGGATACGTCGAATGGGTGCTGGGCGATCTGCGGTCGAAATCGACCATGCACGTGATCACCGAAATCAACCCCAACAGCGGAGCGCTCTACGCGCGAAACCGATACAACATGGAGTTCGCCGGCCGGATTGCGTTCTTCGACGTGGACGATGCGGCCCGAACCATCAGCGGCGATCGCGCGGAATTCATCGGTCGCAACGGCACGCTCAAGAATCCGGCCGCGATGACCCGGTCGTGGCTTTCCGGCAAGGTGGGGGCCGGGTTGGATCCCTGTGCCGCGATCCAGGTTCCATTCGAACTCGCCGATGGGCAAGAGCGTGAGATTGTCTTCAGGCTCGGCGTAGGCCGGGACGCCAACGACGCCGGCAACCTGGTGCATCGCTTCCGGGGATCAACTGCTGCGCGGGGTGCGCTCGAAGCGGTACGACAGTACTGGAAGAATACTCTCGGCGCAGTGCAGGTGGAAACACCCGACCAGTCCCTCAACGTGCTGACCAACGGCTGGCTTTTGTATCAAACTCTGGCCTGCCGTCTGTGGGCGCGCAGCGGGTACTACCAATCAGGCGGCGCGTTCGGTTTCCGCGATCAGTTGCAGGACGTGATGGCGCTCATCCATGCCGAGCCCAAGCTCGTACGCGCGCACCTGCTGCGCTGTGCGGCCCATCAGTTCCGGGAAGGCGATGTCCAGCATTGGTGGCATCCCGCATCTGATCGCGGCGTGCGCACGCACTGTTCGGACGACTACCTGTGGTTGCCGTTGGCGATGTGCCGCTATGTTCTGAGCACCGGCGACGCCGGGGTGCTGGATGAACTCATACCCTTCCTCGAAGGCCGAGCGGTGAACCCCGAAGAGGACTCGTATTACGACTTGCCCGGCCGCTCGGTAGAGTCGGCCAGTTTATACCAACACGGCGTGCGCGCCATCCTGAGAGGTCTCAGCTTTGGCGAGCGCGGCCTGCCGCTCATCGGCTCCGGTGACTGGAACGACGGCATGAACATCGTGGGCGCACAGGGCAAAGGCGAAAGCGTGTGGTTGGGTTTCTTCCTGTATGAGGTGCTGATGCGATTCACCGAGGTTGCGCGCATGCGCAG
>DASVHW010000030.1 GCA_036382395.1 Candidatus Binatia bacterium
CAACGCCAGGGCGACGAGGCTGTTGTCTACTGGATGCAGAAGCACCCCAAGAAGGGTGGCTAACTCACAGCTGAATGCTGACAGCTGACCGCAGTGCTGCCCGCAATTGGGACAGCACCGCCACGTCGCCAGACTTTGACCCACGTGGCAGAGGGTATAAGATCCCCGCCGGTCGTAAGCCGACCCGGGAGGGAGAAACGAATGCCAGGGAGACTGCAGGATCGCGTCGCCGTCATCACCGGCGGAGCCAATGGGATTGGGCGCGCCACCGTGCTGCGCTTTCTCGACGAGGGCGCATCGGTGATTGCCGCCGACCTCAACGAGACAACCGCGAAGGAAACGCTCGACCTGGCTGCCAAGGCGGGACACGCGAAACGCGTGCGGTTTCTGCGCACAGATGTGACGCAGGAGGCCGAGGTCGAAGCGGCCATCCAGCTGGCGGTCTCCGCCTTCGGACGTCTCGACTGCGTCTTCAATAACGCCGGCATCGGCGGCGCCTTCGGACCGATCACTCACATCACCGCTGAAGACTGGGATTACACCTTCGCGGTGCTGGTGCGGGGTGTCCTCTTCGGCATCAAGCACGCCGCGCGGGTTATGAAAGCGCAAGGGCAGGGCGGGTCGATCATCAACACGGCCTCGATTGCGGGCCTCAGCGGCGGAGAGGCGCCGCACGCCTACTCGGCCGCCAAGGCCGCGGTCATCAACCTGACGCGCGCCGTCTCCATCGAACTGGCGCCGGCGAAAATCCGGGTGAACGCCATCTGTCCGGGGGCCATCCTCACGCCGCTGCTACACCGCGGCAGCCCGGAAGCCCTCGAGCCCATCCTTGAAAAGGCGCAGCCGTGGCCCGAAGTCGGGCGGGGCGAGCACGTTGCCGGCGCCGCCCTCTTTCTCGCCAGCGAGGATGCGCGCTTTATCACCGGTGCCGCCCTGGTGGTCGATGGCGGCCTGACGGCGGCCGGGGCCAACTCGATGCGTCTGCTGAGCACCGCCGACACATTCACGATGGCCTTCGGCGTCGATCGCGGCAGCACCGGTCAAGATCCGACACTGACCATGGTGGAGTAGGGAGAGAGAGCACCGCAGTGAGAGCACGGAGCAGATTCCAGTCCGCAGCTGCCCGCGCGTGCGGACACGCACGTTGGGCCGGAACGTAGACGAAGAAACCAGCCCGACAGGAGGACATCATGAGTACCATCACCGGCGGCGAGCTGCTCGCGCGTTGCCTGGCCAACGAAGGCGTGAAGTTCGTGTTCGGATTGCCGTCCCCGGAGATCGACCCGCTGCTCGCCCAGCTCGCGGCGCACGACATCCGTTTGGTTCCCGTGCGGCACGAAGCGGCGGGTGTGCACATGGCGGAGGGGCTCTATAAGACGACAGGGCAGGTGGCGGTGGTGCTCGGCAACCCCGGCCCCGGCTCCGCCAATCTCCTGCCCGGAGTGATCACGGCACGCCACGAGGGCGTTCCCGTCCTGGCGATCACGTCGCAGCACCGCCTCGGCATCGTTTACCCGTCGTCGCCGTCCACGTTCCAGGGGCAGGATCAGCTCGACGTGTTCAAGCCGACGGTCAAGTGGGGCGGCCCCATCCTGTCGTGGGAGCGCATCCCGGAAGTGGTGCGCATGGCCTTCCGCGAAATGTGGACCGGACGGCCCGGCCCGGTTCACATCGAGCTGCCGGCCCCCGTGCTGTACGCGATGGGTGACGAGCAGAGCGCGCCGGTCTTGCCGCCAGCGGCCTATCGTCCGCCTCGGCCACAGGCCTCCGATGCCCAGCTGCGACAGGCCGCCGAGCTGCTTGCCAACGCCAAGCGGCCGCTGGTGTTCTCGGGGGCCGGCGTCGACCGGGCGGAAGCAAACGCCGCGTTGCTGGAACTCGTCGCCTTGCTGAACTGCCCGGTAATGACCACGATGGCGGGGCGCTCGTCGGTCCCGCTCGACCATGCGAACTACATCTTCGGGTTTGGGCGCGGCGGCGATGTCGTCAAGCAGGAGGCCGATGTCATCCTGGTTGCGGGATCGAGGCTGGGCAACCTCGATATTCCGTACGACAAGTACTGGGGCGATCCGGCGCGGCAGCAGCTCATCCAGATCGACGTCGACCCGCGCCACATGGGCGTCACCCGGCCGCTGACGCTCGGCATCGTTGCCGACGTCAAGAACGCGCTCGAGGGGCTGGTGCAGGCGCTGCGGGCGGCGAAGGTCCGCCCCCGCGACGGCAAGGACCTGGCACGCTACCGCCAGGGGGCTCAGGCATGGTGGGACGAGCAGTTGGCTCCGGCGAAGAGCTGGACGGGCCCGGGGATACACCCGGCACACGCGCTGCAGGCGGTCGGCGCGGTGTTCGGCAGGGACGCGGTCTACGTCGCCGACGGCGGCAACACCTCGCTGTGGGCAAATATGTGTTTGCCCCCGACGCAGCCGCGGTCGTACCACAACATCCTCGAACTTGGCATGCTCGGCACCGGCATTCCCTCCGCCATCGGGGCGAAGCTGGGCGCACCGGGGCGCGAGGTCGTGTGCGTCACGGGCGACGGCGCGGCCGGCTTCAACTTCATGGAGATGCAGTCCGCCGCGCGCGATGCCGTGAAGATCACCACGGTCGTCTTCGCGGAAGGCTCGTGGACGATGGAGGAGCCGAACGAACGCATGCTGTACGGTCGGACGTTCGGCACGGAGCAGGGCACCGTGCGCTGGGACCGCGTCGCCGAGGGACTCGGCTGCCACGGCGAGTACGCCGAGCGGATGGAAGAGGTCGAGCCCGCCCTGCGGCGCGCCAAGGCGGCGAAGGGGCCGGCAGTGGTGTGCCTGCGGACGGACCGCGAGGCCAACCTGGCGATTCCGCAAGAGCTGCTGCTGCGATTCGTGGAGGTGTATCAGGGGCCGATGGGCTGATGTGGTGGCGCTTGAGGGTATGGCGGTCGATGCATTTGCGTCACGTCTCGGCCACCTCAAGCCCTGGCATAGGGCAAATGGCGTATTGCTGATGGGTTCCCGCTGTCCGCGTTTCCGCCTTGTGCTTTAGGTTCAAGTCAGTTAAACATAGCCTCAGTCTCAACGGGGAGAAACAGCAGTTCTTTTGAAGCCGCGGGGGGTACATCGCTCTTCGGCTTTCTCGTTCGCAATCACCATCGCGTTCCGGAATCAGCAGCTTCCCAGCGACGAATACCTAGGAAAGGAGGGAAGCGCATGACTCAGGGAACAGTGAAGTGGTTCAATGCTGAGAAGGGGTTTGGCTTCATCAGCCGCGAGGACGGTGACGACGTGTTCGTTCACCACAGCGCGATTGTCGGTGAAGGCTACCGCAGTCTCGACGAAGGCCAGCAGGTCAGTTTCGACGTGACCCAAGGCAAAAAGGGACCGCAAGCGTCCAACGTTACCAAGCTGTAACGCATCCCCGCGGGGGCCCAGCGCGGGCCTCCGCGGTTTTTCACCCGTTGGCGATTGTATACTCCGGTTGTCGCACTGTCTTGCGGCGCCAGCAGCACGTCGCACCAACATCAGTTGCTCAGGAGAACGTGGAGATGAGTGGCCATGGCTTTTTTGAACCGGACGTCCTGCTCACGGAGCAGTTCAGCGCGGCACGGCGCCGCCGAGCGGCGATCTCGAGCGAGAAGCGTTTGATGCTGGCCGTGTTGGAGAATGCGCTCGATTACTACCAGAAGTACATTCTCGCCTCCGACCGCGCCGGCCGCGAGCTGTTCGAGGAAGCCCAGGAGTGGATCGAGTCCACGAGCAACGACGACGTGTTTTCGTTCGAGAACATCGGCGAGACGCTCGACATCAACCCCGGGTACCTCCGCCGCGGTCTCGCCGCGTGGGGCCAGCGCCGGCTGGAGGCGCATTGCCGCACCGTTGAGATAGCCGCAGCCGAGGCACCGCAACCGGTTCAGGCCGCGAGCTAAAGACTCCCGCGACGCGGCGCAGTGAGAGGCGGGCGAACTCAACTACGTGTCAAAACCAGAGCGATATAGCTCGCATGTTTTTCCAGGTAGCGGTGGGCGCGCGCCGATACGGCAAAGTCTTCCCAATCGTGGTCGCTGAGCGAGCGTAGCATCGGATTCTGCCCCAAAAGCAGGCGCCGCCCCCAGGGCCGGCGTGCCAGCCCCGCCACTAACTCGAACACCGTACCCAGCGGCGCGGTGACATGCGCCGACCAGTCGTGACAGGCTTCGACGTGGAAGCCGTTGGCGACCGCATTCGACTGGTACTGGCGGGCCGAGTCGAAATACTCCCATTGCCAAGTCTGGCGGACCACCTGAATCTTCGGATCATTCCACACCGGCGAATCCTTGTCCGCCTTCGACATGAAGTCCACGATCACCACGCGGCCTCCGGGCGGCGTAATTCGCGCCAGTTGACTGAGAAAACGGTTGCGGTCGGGGAAATGAAATGCGGCTTCGAGGCAGAGGACGCGATCGAAAGATTCATCCGGGAAGCGAAGATTCATCGCGTCGCCTTCGAGGTAGGTGAGATTACGGGTGTTGCCGTACAGTGTCTGCGCCGCGGCGACGTTCTGCGGCAGCAGGTCGAGGGCGGTGATGTCAGCCTGCGGAAACGCCTGCGCCATGAAGAACGAACTCATCCCCCTGCCGCTGCCGACGTCCAACACGCGGCTGCCGCGAGTGAGCCGTAGGAGCGCCACCGATTTTGTGACCAGCCTGAACTGCGCGCCCGGTAGGCGGAAGAACGGCGCGAACAAGAACGGCGTGACCACGAAGTTCAGGACGGTTAGCGGCGGCCCGAAACGATAGTAGCCGAGGTTGAGCAGGGGACCCCAACCGAAGGCTTGCAACACACGGAAAGTGATGCTCGAGGCGTCGTAGGCTGCCCTGATGTTCGGGGCGATCGACGGCGCGGCGGCGACGACGCGAGCTTGGTGAGCCGGCTCTGCGCCGGCGGCAACTCGGATCGGGGTGTTCTGCGTCATGCCAGCCGCGTGACCTCTTATCTGCCATCCCGTACGGGATCAACTGCCCGCGTGCATGATGCCGATCACCTTACCACTGGAATCGTAGGCTGACGCGGGCACCGTTGGGTGTCACCGTAGACCAATTTGCGCTGGAGTTGCAAAGTGCGCCGCCATGAGTCAGTGGAATCGAACCATGGGCCGTGCCATTTCGAAAACAGTGTGGAAGGTAGGGCTCACCGCCGGTGTGCTCTTGGTCGCAGTCGTCGCGGCGTGGATGTGGCGCTTTGCGGTGGTCGAACGGGTGCTCACCCTTCTCCGCCAGGACACCCAGATTCAAAACTTCCGCCGCATGCACGAGGTCTTCCCCAGCCGCATCATTCCAAGGTCCGTGGCACCGCTTCACTTCGAGCGGAATGTGGAGGATCTCGACGTCACCTACCAGTATCGCGGCAAGGTGAGCCGCCTGGACGAGTTCCTCCAACGCACCACCACCTTGGGACTGCTGGTGCTGAAGGATGACCGCATCGTCTACGAGCGCTACTTCTTCGGCGCAACCGAAGACTCCCACTTCACCTCATGGTCGGTGGCGAAGTCGTTCGTGTCCGCCCTGGTAGGCATCGCCATCGACGAGCGGCTGATTGCCGGCGTCGATCAGCCGATCACCCGGTACGTTCCGGAACTCGAACATTCCGGGTACAAGCAGGCCAGCATAAAGGATGTCCTGCAGATGTCGTCCGGCGTGGATTTCAACGAGGACTACGGCAACGCCCTTTCGGACATCAGTCGCATGTACCTCATGAGCTTCCTTTTCGGCTCGCGGATCAACGCCTATCCGGCCGCTGTCGGCTCCAAGCGCGCTCCCGGAGAAGCGTTTGACTACGTCAGCGTGAATACGCAGGCGCTGGGCATGCTGCTCTCGCACGCCACGGGAAAATCATTGGCCACGTATATCGAAGAGAAACTCTGGTCGCCGCTGGGCATGGAGGGGGACGCCTACTGGATCACCGACCGCACCGGCGCCGATGCGACGGAGTATGCCTTCTGCTGCCTGAACGTGACCCTGCGGGACTACGCCAAGTTCGGCCGGCTGTTCCTTCGCGGCGGTGACTGGAACGGCACGCAGATCGTGTCGCAGAGCTGGGTGCGCCGGTCGGTGGTGCCCGACAAGGCCTATCTGCGGCTCACCGGTGCGGACCGGCCCGAGTGGGCGGGCCCCGACTGGGACATCGGATACCAGTACCAATGGTGGGTGCCGGCGGGTGACGACGGGGAGTTCGCCGGGATCGGGGTGTGGGGACAATACCTGTACGTGAACCCGCGAGCCAATGTCGTCATCGTCAAGGCCAGCGTCGATCCGGATTTCGATCGCGACATGGAAACCATCGCGGCATTCCGTGCCATCACCGCCGGACTGGAGGCTCGGAGACGCTAGCGCGTCGCGAGAGGACACGCAGACTATGCCCATGCCGACAGGAATCCGAGTCATCGACCTCATGCTGGCCATCCCGACGGATGACGCTGGCAAGTGGTACGAGTTCATGAAGCCGCTGCTGCGCGACGCCGAGAGCCGCCAGCAGTTCAAGATGCCGGCCGAGTACATGTTTCGGAACATTCCGGGCTTTCAGCCCGGGGCTGATTTCCTGAGCCTCGTCGTTGCCGAGATGGACAAGTACGGTATCGAGCGCGCGATGATCGGCGTCAGCCCCGAGAACGAGTCGGCGATTCGGGCGCTGCAGGCGTACCCGGAGCGCTTCTTCGCCAGCTACGAGTGCAACCCGAACGAGGGCATGGACGAGGTGCGCAAGATAATGGCGCTGTACCAGCGCTTCGGGCTGAAGGCCGTCACCGCGTTCCCGTGCGGCCTCTGCCCGCAGGTTCCGATCAACGACAAGAAGTTCTACCCGATCTACGCCAAGTGCGTGGAGCTCGACATCCCGATTTGCGTCTGCGCCGGCGTGCCGGGTCCGCGCTTGCCGATGGCGCCGCAGCGCGTCGAGCTGATCGACGAGGTGTGCTGGTTCTTCCCGGAGCTGAAGTTCGTGATCCGCCACGGTGCCGAGCCGTGGACCGAACTCGCCGTGAAGCTGATGCTCAAGTGGCCGAATCTCCACTACATGACCAGCGCCTTCGCGCCCAAGTATTACCCCAAGGACATCGTCGACTTCGCCAACACGCGCGGCGCCGACAAGATCATGTACGCGGGCTACTTTCCGATGGGCCTCTCACTCGAGCGCATCTTCACCGACATGCCGCACGTACCTTTCCGCGACCACGTGTGGCCGAAGTTCCTGCGCGAGAACGCGCTGCGCGTGTTCCAACTGTAGCCTGCCTTGAAGCGCGAGAGCTTCAGGAGCGCGTTCGGTTTATGGATTCTACTCTGCTGATGTGCGAATCTACGCCGGGCGGTTCGCGTGTCGACGCCGGCGCTCAGGTGGCCGGTGCGTCTGAGCCGGCATCGCCGCGAGAGCACAACGTCAGGAGTGAGAAATGGCAGATTTCACCTACCAGGATATGCTCCCCCATACGGCGGACGACACTCGGTATCGGTTGCTGACCAAGGCGCACGTATCCACGGCCCGGCTCGACGGTGACGAGGTGCTCAAGCTCGATCCCGAAGGACTCACCCTGCTCGCGCGCGAGGCCATGCGGGACGCATCGTTCCTGTTGCGAACCGCGCATCTGCGGCAGCTCGCAGCCATTCTCGACGACCCGGCGGCGAGCGATAACGACCGCGGCGTGGCCTTGGCTCTGCTGAGGAACGCCGAGGTGGCTGCGCACGGCGTGCTGCCGCTGTGCCAGGACACGGGCACGGCAACGGTCGTCGGCAAGAAAGGCGGCCGGGTGTGGACCGGTGCTCGGGATGAAGCGTTCCTGGCGCGCGGCATCCGCGACACCTATCTGCAAGAGAACCTGCGCTATTCCCAGACCCTGGCGCTCACCATGTACGAGGAGAAAAACTCCGGCAACAACCTGCCGGCACAGATCGACCTCTACGCCACCGACGGGATGGAGTACACGTTCCTCTTCGTTGCCAAGGGCGGCGGCTCGGCCAACAAGACGTACCTCTTCCAGGAGACGAAAGCCCTGCTGACACCGGATCGGCTGGAAAGCTTCCTGACGGCAAAAATGAAGACCCTCGGTACCGCCGCGTGCCCGCCGTATCACATGGCCTTCGTCATCGGCGGCACGTCGGCTGAGATGTGTCTCAAGACGGTGAAGCTGGCCAGCACCGGGTATCTGGACGGCCTGCCGACGCAGGGCAGTGAAAGCGGTCAGGCTTTTCGCGACATCGAACTGGAGGGTCGGCTCTACGAGGCGGCCCGACAGAGTGGATTCGGTGCGCAGTTCGGAGGGAAGTACTTCGCGCTCGATGTGCGGGTTGTTCGTCTGCCGCGGCACGGAGCGTCCTGCCCGATCGGGATGGGCGTGTCGTGCTCAGCGCATCGCAACGTGAAGGCGAAGATCAACCGCGACGGCATCTGGGTCGAAGAGCTGGAGCGTAATCCTGGCCGGTTCATCCCGGCGACGTATCGCGGCAAGCACGAGCACGGCGTCGTGAAGCTCAATCTCAACAGGCCCATGGCGGAGATTTGCGCCGAGCTGGCGAAGTATCCCATCAAGACGCAGCTCTCCCTCACGGGCACCATCATCGTCGCCCGCGACATCGCCCATGCGAAGATCAAGGAGCGGCTTGATCGAGGAGAGGACGTGCCGCAGTACGTCAAGGACCACCCCATCTATTACGCCGGACCGGCCAAGACGCCGAAAGGGATGCCATCAGGCGCATTCGGCCCCACCACTGCCGGGAGAATGGATTCCTACGTGGATCTGTTCCAATCCAAGGGCGGTTCCCTGGTCATGATCGCCAAGGGGAACCGCAGTCCCCAGGTGACCGAGGCCTGCAAGAAGCACGGGGGCTTCTACCTCGGCTCCATCGGCGGTGCGGCGGCCATCCTCGCGCAGGACAATATCAAGAAGGTGGAACTGATCGAGTACCCTGAACTGGGAATGGAAGCGATCTACAAGATCGAGGTCGAGGACTTCCCCGCCTTCATCCTGGTGGACGACAAAGGCAACGACTTCTTCGCGCAATTGACGTGAGGCGGCCCGGTCGGCGTGACTGCGGTGGAGAAAGTAACTTGAAGCGGCAAATGGCAATCAAACGAATTCTGGTGCCAATAGATTTCTCCCCAGACTCAACCAACGCCCTTGCCTATGCCCGTGACCTCGCTAAGCAGTTTGACGCTGAGCTGCTGCTTCTCCACGTCATCGAGCCAATTCATTTCATCACAGAGTCCGACGTGTACGCTCACCAGCGCCATTTGAGCGCTACACAGATGGAGAGCATCGGCCTGGACCTTCGGGAAGAGGGACGGCGCTTCCGCACCATGGTCAAAGGCGGCATACCATCGTCGGTCATTGTTGACACTGCCAAGAGCGCGAAGGCCGATCTCAT
This sequence comes from Candidatus Binatia bacterium, assembly GCA_036382395.1. Taxonomy (NCBI): domain Bacteria; phylum Candidatus Binatota; class Binatia (SeqCode); species Binatia bacterium. The sequence continues at coordinate 9,371 of DASVHW010000030.1, forward strand.
TGTCATCGGTACGCACGGACGCACAGGCTTGGCGCACATGTGGATCGGCAGCGTGGCAGAGAAGGTGGTGCGTGCTGCGAGTTGCCCTGTGCTGACGGTACGGCGCGCTGGTGGGAAAAAGACGAAGCCCAAGGCGACACGGCGCCGGCGCCGTCCCTAGAGGTTATCACTTCGTCACGGGATCATCGTCCCAATGTGCTGGACGAGTACCACCGCTTGACACGAGTACTGAGCGCGCTGTACAGCTTGACCGGGAGCACAGAATACTTAGTTGGTGTACGTGATGACCGCTGCGAGAAGCAGCGGGAGCATCACTGTCGGTTGCCGTGCAGGACGCCGGGGAGCTCGGGCAGCTGCGATCAGCGAGCTTTGCCTGAAGAGTCGGCGGGAGGTCGAGGCATGAGTGAAGCCATTCGCGTTCATAAGTCCAGCGTCATGTTCGCGATGACGATGATACGACCCATGTTGAAGAAGCGCGGCTGCAATGTGGCCGCCTACAGCGATGAGCAGCTTGCCGATGCGCTCCTGGACGCGTACGCTCATCTGCCCACGCACTGGCTCAGCCCGGAGCACGTATCGAGAGCTGTCCAGCGGCTGTCGGCACCTGCCAGTGTGCCATTGGCTGAGCCATTAGCAGCAGGGGTATTTAGCTGGAAGCTCAAGCTCAAGGCGGGCGCTTCGACGTAGGTGTCAAGCAGGTACGGTCCTGTCGCGCCGGCAGGAGACTTCAGCCCAGGGAGGCTGACTGTAACTGAGGTGCACGTTGGGTTGCTACGTTGCTAGGGCACTTGGTGCTTGGAACGTGCTGCATATGAATCAAGTTTCATTCGAAGCCGCCCCTAGCGACCCAACACGTCCGCCGGAAGCCTCTGGAGTGCGGGCGGGGAGCGGCCCCGCCGAAAAGACGCTGGGCGCAGCCCGCTAGGGTGTTACGCTACCAGGTGAGGAGACCGGTTCACCCAGCGCCCCTACCAACGCGGCCCAAGAACGGCTAGAGAACAGTGGATCATGCGACGCGATATCGTACACGTGGGTGCGGGCAATCTGACTTACGAGATCCGCGAGATCGTGGCCATCGGCCGACAGCTGCGCGACCTCGGGGTCGAGATGACCTGGGAGAACATTGGCGACCCTATCCAGAAGGGCGAAACGCCGCCCGGTTGGATCCGCCAGGTCGTTCACGAGCTGATCGACGAGCCGAGCTCGTGGGGCTACTGCGACACCGAAGGGGTGCTCGCCACGCGCGAGTTCCTGGCGGCCAAGGTCAATGATCGGCCCGGCGGCGTGCAGATCTCGTCCGCCGACATCCTCTTCTTCAACGGACTCGGCGACGCCGTCTCCAAGGTCTACGGGCAGCTGCGCCGCGAGGCGCGCGTGCTCGGCCCGTCGCCGGCCTACAGCACGCACAGCTCGGCGGAGTCGGCCAGCAGCGGCTACAAGCACCTCACGTACAATCTCGACCCCTACAACGGCTGGATGCCGGACGTCGACGATATCCGCATGAAGGTGAAGTACAACGACGCGATTGCGGGCATCCTGCTGCTCACCCCCGACAACCCGACCGGGGCGGTGTACCCGCGCGCGCTGCTCGAGGAGATCGCCGAGATCGCCCGCCAGTACGACTGCTTCATCATCACCGACGAGATTTACGCCCACATCGTCTACGGCGGCGGGCGCCTGCACGCCAGCGAATGGGTTGGCGATGTGCCGGCCATCGCCATGCGCGGCATCAGCAAGGAGTATCCCTGGCCGGGCTCACGCTGCGGCTGGATCGAAGTGCTCAACCGCGGCCGCGATGAGAACTTTTCACGCTACTGCGCCAGCCTGCTGGCCGCCAAGCGGCTGGAAGTCTCCAGCACGACGCTGCCGCAGATGTCGATCCCGCGCGTGATGGGCGACCCACGCTATGCCGGCCACCTGCGCCGCCGCGAATCGCTGTTCGATCGACGCGCCGATGAGGCGGTCGCCGCGTTTGCGGGCTGCGACAGCATCGTGGCCAACAAGCCGGGGGGCGCGTTCTACTTCACCGTGATGTTCAAGGACGGCGTCCTCACCGGCCGCCAGACCTTGCCGATCGAGAACCGCGTGGTGCGCGAGCGCATCGAACAGATGGTGCAGGGTGTCGCCCCCGACAAGCGCTTCGTCTACTACCTGATGGGCGCCACCGGCATCGTGGTCGTGCCGCTCACCGGCTTTCAGAGCGAGCACCACGGATTCCGCATCACGCTGCTCGAGTCCGACGATGCCAAGCGCGCGTGGATCCTGCGCACGCTACGCCAGTCGATTGATACCTACGTGGCGGCGTAGGTCGCAGCGATCAAGGCCCGGGTGCACGGGTTCTGAAAGCGCGGGCCGGCCTGGTTCATCGTGTAGGCGAAGGCCAGCCGCGCATCCGGGTCGGCGAATCCGAGCGAGCCGCCGGCACCGAAGTGGCCGAAGCTTCGGGGATTCGGTCCCAGCAGGCTCGCCGGCTGCGTGAGCTGGAAGCCCAGCCCGAAACGTGAGGGGCGACGCAGGACGACGTCCAAACCCGAGGACGCCTCTGCGACGGCGTGCGCGATCGTCTCTGCCCGCAGGAGCCGAATTCCGTCGACGGCTTCCCCACAGGCCAGCGCACTGTAAATCCGCGCCACGGCGCGCGCGTTGGCGTGGCCGTTGGTCGAGGGCATCTCAGCCGCCCGCCAGGCTCTGGTGTTGACGGTGCCGGGACCCGACAGCCCCGGCGGATTCATGTAGACACAACCCAACAAGAAGCGTCGCTCGTCGTCGTCATCGTCCGCAACGATCTGCGGCGGCGTAGCGGCGAAGAGATAGTCGGCGATCCGGTCGTCGTGCTCGGGACCGATGCCGAAATGAAAATCCGCAGCGAGTGGAGCGGCGATCTCGCGCCGAAAGAACGCGCCGATACTGTCCCCGCTTACGCGCCGCACGACTTCGCCGATGAGAAATCCGAAGGTGTTGACGTGATAGCCGTGCTGCCGCCCGGGCTCCCACCAGGGCTCTTCCTGCGCCAGTGCGGAGGTCATGAGCTCCCAGTCGTACATGGCAAGGTCCGGAAGTGGCCGGCGGATCGCCGGCAACCCGGCGCGATGACAGAGAAGCATGCGCACGGTGACATCGCGCTTCCCACGGGCCGCGAACTCGGGCCAGTAGCGCGCCACGGGCGCGTCGAGGTCGACCTGCCCGCGCTCCACCAGGATGAGGAGGGAGAGAGCCGCCATCCCCTTGCCGACTGAGAAAACGTTCACCAGGGTGTCGCGCTGCCACGCGCGCGTGCGCTCCCGGTCCACCCACCCGGCCCATAGATCGACGACCAGTCTGCCTTCGACCGTGATGGCGACCGCGGCCCCCACCTCGCCGTGGGCGCGAAAATTCTGCGCCAGCGCGTTCCGCACCCCGGCAAAGCGCGCATCGCAGGAGCCACAGATCTCCGGGACGTCGGTCACGGGCGCGATCGTAGCCCAGGTTTCTCGCCACCGCGAGCGCAAGACGGTTGGTGGCCAGGACCGTTGGGTGGAGAGCAGAGCTGGCCGTAGGCTTCGATAGCCGCCTGCGCCGCGAGGCATGCGAAATAAATCTTGACGACACCATGCCGAGTGTGCCACGGACATCACGCAGGCGATGGAAATTGTTTCCTTCCCCAGTCTAAGGAGTGTCGTGATGCCTGATTATGATGCCATCGTTGTGGGAGCCGGACACAACGGCCTGACGGCAGGGATGATGCTGGCCAAGGCTGGGTTGAAGGTCCTCATTGTGGAACGGACCGGCTGGGTCGGCGGCATGGCGGCCACCAAGGAGCTGTTCAAGGGTTTCAAGCACAACGTCGGTGCCTGGGCCCTGCTGGTCTTGCCCGATGAGATGCACGACATCCTCGATTTCGACAAGCACGGGGTCGAGATCATCACCCCGCGGACCTCCTACTGCGTGTTCGGCGCGCCCGAGGATACGCCCTTCGTTGCCTACGCCGACCCGAACGAGATGATCCAACACCTCATGACCGATCACGGCCCGGACGCACTGCAAGGGCTCATGGGATTGTTCGAGTACTTGCAGGTGTTCGGCAACGTCATGGCCGCTGAGCGCGCCAAGGTGCCCGACTCCATCGACACCATCATTGCCGCAGCCCCCGACGCACGGACCCGCGAGATATTGATCACGTGCTTCTACGGCAGCGCCATGGACGTGATCCGCAAGTTCTTGCCCGACCCGAACCGGCACCGCTGCATCGGCGGCTCGCTTGCCGCCATGACCATCGACGGCACCCACAAGGGCCCGTACAGCCCGGGCACGGCCTGCTCCATGGCCTATCACTACACCGTGAGCGGCGGTGCCAACTTGTTCAAAATGCCCAAAGGAGGCATCGGCACCGTGTCGGAGGCGATCCTGAAATCGTTCGAAGAGCACGGTGGCACGGTGCAGTACCGGGCCGACGTGCAGCGGCTGCTGGTAGAGAAGGGCAGGGTGGTCGGCGTACAGCTGCGGAGCGGCGAAACCATTTCGTCGAAAGTCGTGCTCTCGAGCGCCGATGCCCGCTCCACGTTCATCAAGCTGGTCGGCGAGGAACAGCTGCCTACGGAGTTTGTGCAGGCGGTGAAAGAAATCGAGTACACCAACGGCTACATCCAGCTGCACCTGACGCTCAAGGAACTCCCGGAATTCACCGGGCATCTCGCTTTTGCCAACGAAAACAACATTCGCTGGCTCACCAGCTACATTCCGTCGCCCGAGCATCTGTCGCGCTGCTGGGAGCAGTACCGGCGCAACCAGGTGCCGGACGATCCCGTCAGCTACTGCTACATCCCGAGCGTGATGGATCCCAGCCTCGCACCGTCCGGTTACCACACGTGCACGATGTTCTCCCATTACTTCCCCGCCGAGCTGGCGCCGGCGCAGCACGATGAGATGAAGAAGGTGATGGCCGACCGGGTGATCGGGCAGATTGCCAAGTACGCGCCGAACTTCCGGGACGCCATCATGGATCAGGCCATCCTCACCCACGAATACTTCGGGTCGAAGTTCGCGATCACTGCCGGTGATTTCTCGCACGGGCTGATCCACGCCGGCCAGATGTGGCACCGGCGACCGGTTGTGGGATGGGCCAACTACCGTACCCCAATCGCCGACCTCTACATGTGTGGCTCCGCATGCCATCCGGGTCCCGGAATCACGGCCCTGCCCGGCTACAATAGTGCGCGGGAAGTGCTGAAGACGTGGCAAGGGTGAGCGATTGCGCTCTCGCTGCGCACGGTAGCGCATGCGCGACGGCATCGTTCTGACGGCCGGCTTACTCCGGGAGTCGTGCCGGTTGGCCGCGGAGCGGTGGTGGGGCAGGGGCAATGCTCCGCGCGCCGCGGCCGAGGTGAAACCGGAGTGGCTGACGCATGCCCTGCAAGCCGATTTTCCGGGAGTGCGCGTGCGCGGGCTCGATGCGATCGACCAGCACGCCGGCACCACCGACCGTGCGCGCCTGCGGGTGACCTATGACGATGCGGGCACGGGGGTTCCGCCACCGCCGTCGGTGTTCGTCAAAGCCGCCCCGCCGGATTTCAAGACCCGGCTGTTCCTCAACGTCATGGGCATCGGCTCGAGTGAGGTGCGTTTCTACCGGGAGATCGCCCCGGACCTTCCCATCGAGCGGCCGCGTGTGTTCCACGCCTGCATCACCGGGCCGGCACAGCGCTTCGTCCTCGTGCTCGAGGACTTGGCGGCGCGGGGGGCCCACTTCGCTGACGTCACGACCCACGTGAGCGTCGAGCGGGCGCAGTCCGTTGTCCGTGAGCTGGCTCGCCTGCACGCGCGCTTCTGGAACAGCCCGCGCTTGCGCGGCGACCTGGCGTGGCTGCGGGCGCCCGACCGCCGCCCACACGCGGCCGCGGAACGGTGCGTGTGTGCGTTGGCGGCGGCCCCTGCGCTGCGGCGGTTTACCGATGTGGTACCGCCCGAGCTACGTGCCGCGGGCCCACGGATCATGGCCGCGCGCGACCGGTTTGAAGCCGTGTGGGCGCGCGGCCCGCTCACGGTGGTTCACGGCGACGCCCACATCGGCAATATGTATTTCCTGCCCGAGACGGTTGGTCTGCTCGATTGGCAGGTGGTGCAATGCTGCCAGGGCATGCGCGACGTGACCTACTTCCTGATCGGCTCTGTTTCCAGCGAGCTGCGCCGCGCGCATCAGCGCGATTTGATCGGCGACTACCTCTCGACGCTTCGCGATCATGGGGTCGCGGCGCCGGATTTCGATGCAGCCTGGATGCAGTACCGCTTGCATGCGCCCTGGATCTGGATTGCCTCGGTGGTTACGGCCGCTTCGGCAACCCTGCAAGCGGAATCAATTGCTCGCGCCGCGCTCTCCCGCAGCAGTGCGGCCCTGCTGGAGTTGGATTCCCTCGGCGCCCTGGAAGCAGGTTGTTGAGGTGTGAGTCGCTGAGCACGCAAGGGCCTGTTCCGGTGGCCCGCACGGCCGGCACCTCGTCTCCGATTGCGCTGAATTCATCAAGTGCGCTACGATCCGCGCCGGCAGCGGGCAGGTGAACACGGCCAGCTTGCAGGTGAGTACAGCGCGTTGATGGGAGGTATGGAAGCCATGATGCTGAGACGAACTCTGTTGAATATGGCGCTGGTCTGTTTCCTGGTGGCGCCCGCATGGGCGGACGAGGCGCCGTCAGCCGACGGTCTGAAGCCGGGTGATGTGCTGGACCAATCGAACTGGCAAAAGGCGCAAGGGCTGCTACCGCCGGAGATCCTCAAGCACTACCAGGCGGGCGAATACGTGAATCGTATCGTCGACTGGCCGGTTGAGAAGTACAACTGGCCGCCGGATTTCGTTGAAGCCTCCAAGCGCAACGAGGGCCGTTTTGCCATAAATGAGCAGGGCTCGATCATCGAAAAGGCTACGGGTAAGCAACCGCCGTACATCATGGGCCACCCCTTTCCGACGATCGACCCCAAGGATCCGGCGGCCGCTACGAAGATCATGTGGAACTACTTCTACAAGAACTGGTATTTGGGTACGGCGCACAACGAATCACAGCTCCTGTGGATCGGCGCGCACGCGGTCGACCGGCGCGCCGATGTCGAGTCGGACTGGCAACCGTTCGATGGCGCTCCCGAGCGCGAGCTACCCTCCAATACGCAGGGCTTGGTCTACCGCAACCTGAGCATCGCGCGCAGCCCGACTGACCTGAACGGTATCGCTTCGCTGGTCTGGCGCTATAAGGATCCGGAAAAGCGCGACTCGACGTGGACGTACGTGCCCGCTCTACGGCGGGTGCGGGCGGTCAGCCCGGCAAACCGGTCGGACGGGTTCCTGGGCTCGGACATGTCGCAGGATGATACAAATTATTTCGACGGCAAGGTCGAGGACTTCACCTGGCGCCTGGTTGGAGAAGTCGATCAGTTGCGGTTCGTGGATCCCTTGAGCCTGAATGGCCAACACAACTTGACCTGGTTGCCCGCGGGCGGATGGAGCACGATGTGGCCGGATCTGAAGTTCCTGGGATATATGGACCCCGCCTGGAAGGGCGCGGCATGGGCGCCAATCGGCGCGGCGCTGGCGAAACGCCGACACTGGTTGGTCGAAGCGGTCCCCAAAGAGAAGTACTACCTGTTCGGCAAGCTGGAGTTCTACCTCGACAAGCTGACCTACCAGGGGGCCTGGCAACGCAAGTTCGGCTGGCAGGGCGAGTTGCTGGCCGACTTCCAGGTGGCGGCGTTCCTTCTGGCACCCAGTCAG
>DASVHW010000031.1 GCA_036382395.1 Candidatus Binatia bacterium
CGAGCGGCCCGTCGAAGCTGCGCGAGTCGGTCCGCATCATCGACTCCACCACCATCCCTCCCAGCGTCGCGAACGTCACGCGACGCGCCAGCTCCACCCGCTCCTGCGACAGGTTCAGGTGCCCGAAGAGATGATCCCACGCAGCGATGATCACGTTCCAGACTCGCGCCCGGTAGCGGCGCGCCGGGTTCCGCCTCGGAGGTTCATGGCGGTGACTGAGCGTGATCTCGAAAAAAGCGCGGAACCCTGGGCGGTTCATGAGCCGCCAGGCTCCTTCAACCATCACCTTGACGCGGTTCTCCAGAGTCTCGTCGGTGGGCGAGATGCGCTGGCTGTCCAGCAAGAACTCGTCGAGCGCGTTATCGAGCACCGCCTGGATGATGGCATCCTTGGTGCCGAAGTGGTGCTGGATGCCACCCCAGGACACCCCCGAGCGTTCGGCGATCCGGGTGACGCTGGCGTGCTTGTAGCCGTACTCCGCGATGCACTGAATCGCGGCGTTGATCACGCGCTCCCGGGTCTCGTCGCTCCGCTCCGCCTGCACGCCTCGGCCCACGCCCGAGCCGCCCGCGCGTTTCGTCTTCACCTTGGCCGCCGCCCTCGGAGTCATGGCTCGCACCCGACCAACCCTGCGCGCAACGTGCCGCCGCCCGGCCCGTGTGGACGACGCGGCTCGACTCGAATGCAAGCACCGCGAAACATTTTTCTATAATTGCAGATCAACTCCGCCGCGTCCAGGTTGCCGTGAGCTTACACCTCGCCGCCCTTTTGGTGACGCCGCCGATAGCGCCGATTTTAGGGCGTCCTATCAGCATTCTCCACGCGGCGCCGGTTCTCAGATGATTGTTGACTCGCTTGAGCGATGCTGGTAATTGCAGGGCCGCGTCGACAATCATCAATAATTGTAAATCGACCTGACGGCATGGATTTCGACCTCACACCCGAGCAAGATCGGTTACAGCGGGAGATCTACGAGTATCTGGAGCGGCTGGTGACTCCCGCGCTGCTGGCGGAGCTGCAGGACAAGCCCGAGGCTGGAGGTCCCGAGGACGCGCCGGAGTACACCAAGTGTCTACACCGCCTCGGCGACGATGGCTGGCTGGGCATCGGTTGGCCCAAGGAGTATGGCGGCCAGGGCAAGGGGCCCATCGAGCAGTACATCTTTTTCGACGCGGTGTCCGGGTATCACGCGCTGCCTATCCCCATGCTGTCGCTGAACGCGATCGGACCCACCATCATGCAAGTGGGGACGCCCGAACAGAAGGACCGGTTTTTGCCGCCGATTTTGAAAGGGCGGCTCAACATCGGCGTCGGCTACACGGAATCAGGCGCCGGCAGCGATCTCGCCTCGCTCAGGACCACGGCGGTCAGAGATGGCGACGACTATGTGATCACCGGCCAAAAGGTCTTCACCACCCTGGCGGAGTTCTGCGACTACATCTGGCTCGCGGCACGGACGGATCCGACGGCGAAGAAGCACAAGGGCATCTCGATTTTCATGGTCGACACCAAGAGTCCGGGTTTCACGTTCGACCCTATCCACATCATGGGTGGATTCAAATCAAACATCACGTACTACGACGATGTCCGCGTGCCGAAGGATTGCCTCATCGGCGAGGAGAACGCCGGCTGGTACTACATCAACGCGCAGTTGGCGATGGAGCGGATCGGTCTGGTGGCCCATTCGCGCGCCGGGCGACTGGTCGACGAAATGATCCGCTGGGTCAAGCAGGCGACACTCGACGGGGCTCGGCTCGCCGACGTGCCGTGGGTGCGGACGCGGCTGGCCGAGATGGCAAGGGACACCGAGGTGCTCAGGCTGATGAACTATCGCGTGGCCTGGCAGATCTCCCAGGGCGTCGTGCCGTTCGCCGAGGCGTCGATGGTCAAGATCTTCGGCTCCGAGCTGTTCCAGCGCATCCACGGGTTGAGCCTGCAGATGATGGGGCTGTTCGGGCAGTTGGAGCCGGGGAGCGAGCTGGCCCCGATCGGGGGGAAGCTCGAGCGCGAGTATCTGGCGAAGATGTTGCTGACCTTTGGGGGTGGTGCGAACGAGGTGCTGCGGGACGTCGTGGCCATCATGGGCCTCGGCATGCCGCGGTCGCGCTAGGACCTGCGGCCAGCGTCAGTTCGGCGGGACCGCTCCCCGCCCGCACTCCAGAGGCTTCCGGCGGACGTGTTGGGTCGCTGCGAGTTACAAAGTCCGACAGGCTGCTAGGAGACGACAGGAGGAAGCGAACGATGAGTTTCAATCAATCCAAAGCGGCAAAGCTCGTGGGAGCGGAGTCCGGCGCCATCCAGGCGGTGGATAAGGTCAGTAAATCGGATATCCGCCACTGGTGTGAAGTGGTCGGTGATCCCGATCCCAGCTACACCGAGAAGATCAAGACAGGCGTGAAGACCGCTCCGCACACGATGACGATGGTGTGGTCCCAGCCGCCGCTCTGGCCTCCCAAGGAAGCGACCGAGCCACACGAGAAGCTGCTGAAGATGCTCGACGATGCGGGGTACAAAGGCACGGCCGGCATCGGACTCGATCAGGAGTTTCAGCGGCCCGTGCGCATCGGCGATCGGTTGAGTTTCAAGGTGAGAGTCGCCGGACTCTCCAAGGGCGAGGAAGCGACAAAGATGGGTAAGGGGTATCTGGTCGATCTGCACTACACCTTCCTTGACGGTAGCGGCCACGTGGTCAGCACACAGAAATACAAAGTGCTCAAGTTCCGCAGCATGGAACTGCCGAGCTGAGGCAGGACTCGGAGGAGGTTCATCCATCATGGACAACGCAAGCACAAGCGAGATTCGGCCGTTCTCGTCGCCGCCAGAGGTCGCGTTCGACTACTCGCGCATCGCCCACCTGGTAGGCGCGAGTTCGGAGTGGCACGAGGGCCACGACGAGGTCAGTGAGTCGGACATCCGCCACTGGTGCGAGGTGATGCAGGACGCCAACCCGCTCTATACCGACGAGGAGTACGCCAAGAAGAGCAAGTACGGCGGTATCATCGCGCCGCCGCAGATGGTGCAGACGTGGTCGCTGGATCCGATGCAGGAGGCGCTCAATCGGTTCGTGCACAACAATCCGCCTTTCAAAGAAGACCCGCACAACCAGCTCTTCGGCATGATCGACGCGATGGGCTACCACGGCGTGGTCGCGACGGCGCAGACGCAGGAGTACCAGCGGCCCGTGCGGCCGGGAGACATGCTGCGCTCCCGCATCACCGTGGGGAACGTGTCCAAGTACGATCACTACACGCGCATGGGTGTGGGCCGGTACGTCGACTTGATCTACACCTTCATCAATCAACGGGACGAAGAAATCTGCGTGGCGAGCTTCCGGGTGCTGAAGTATCGGCCACCCTTGGATACCAGGCGGCTCTACCAGGGCTGAGGGCTGCGCCCCGCGTCCGTGCGGCGGGTCCGCTCCCGTTGGTCGCTGCGAGCGTCTATAGAGGCTTCCCTCAGGTACCGGGCGCCCGATTTGATCACAAGCTCTGAAAACAAATGGAGGAGAAACACATGGCGAAACTGTATTGGGAAGACGTGAAGGAAGGGCAGGAACTGCCTGAGCAGACGCGGGTCCTCGACTCGACGTTGATCGTCTCGGGCGCGATCTGGGCGTCGCACGATTTCATGCCGGTGCATCATGACCCGAAGTTCGCGCAGGAGAAGGGCGCGCCGGACATCTTCATGAACATCCTGACCACGAACGGGCTCGTCGGAACGTACCTCGGCAACTGGACGGGGCCCGACGGCGAGCTGAAGAAGCTCAGCATCAGCCTCGCCGTGCCCAACTTCCCGGACGACAAATTGCGCATGAACGGCAAGGTGACGAAGAAATACAAGGACGGTGGCCTGAACCTGGTCGAGGTGACCGTCGTGGGCGAGAACAAACTTGGCCCGCACGTCACGAGCTCGGGCGTCATCGCCCTCCCGTCGAAGGGCTGAAAGGGAGGCCTTGATCGATGGCGCAGTCGACAATCAGTTTGAAGAATAGAGCGTGCATCGTCGGCCTTGGCTCGACGGAGTTCACGCGTAACGCCGGCCGCAGCGAGATCCACCTGGCGGTAGACGCGGCCATGGCGGCGTGCGCGGATGCGGGAATCCAGTCCGAGCAGATCGATGGCTGCGTGCGCTTCGGCACGGCCGGGGCGACTGCTATCGAGTTTGCCACCGAGTCCGACGTCGCCCGCTGCCTGGGTATCCCTAACCTGAGATACTTTGTCGAAGCCCCGTGGGGTGGCGGCGCGTGCTGCGCCACCATCATGCACGCGGCCGCGGCGGTGGCGCTGGGGCTGGCGAACTACGTGCTCTGCTTCCGCGCTATCCGCGCGGCCAGCGGAATGATGCGGTACGGCCGGCCGGCCAACATCCCGATCGACTCCCACTGGAGCATGACCATGCCGTACGGCTTCCAGAGCCCGACGTCGTGGGTGGCGATGTTCACGCGGCGGTGGATGTACGAGACCGGCGCCACACGGGAGCAACTCGGCGCGGTGGCCATCGTCAGCCGGGAGAACGCGATCAGAAATCCGCGGGCGATGTTCTACGGGCGCCCGCTGACCATGCCGGAGTACCTCGGCTCGCCCATGCTGTGCGACCCGTTCACCCTGCACGACACCTGCCTGGAAAACGATGGGGCCGTGGCGCTCATCGTCACTACGCCGGAGCGGGCGAAGGACCTGAAGCAAGCGCCGGCATACGTTGCGGGCGTTGGCGAGGCGACGGGATGGGACTCGTACTGCATGACCAGCTTCTATCGTCCGGAGATCGGCATTCCGGAAATGGAAGAGACCGGCAAGGACCTGTTCCGGATGGCAGACATGAAGCCGAGTGACATCCAGGTGGCCCAGTTCTACGATGCGTTCACCTCGCTCGTGCCCATGCAACTGGAGGCGCTCGGTTTCGTGAAGAAGGGCGAGGGCGGGCCGTTCTGTGAAGGCGGCGAGCGCATCCGTCCAACGGGGCAACTGCCGATCAACACGGCGGGCGGCATGCTCTCCGAGTCGTACATCCACGGCATGAACGGAATCGCCGAAGGCGTGCGGCAGATTCGCGGCACGTCGACGACGCAGATCAAGGGCGCCGAACGCGTGCTGGTTACCGGTGGACTTGGTGTGCCGACGAGCGCGCTCATCCTGACGAAAGGAAAGTAGTCGCCATGGCGTTGCAGCTGAACCAACGATACGCGAAGTACTTCTTCGAGCCGGTTGCCGAATCGTTCGAAGAAGGGTTTTGGGAAGCGATCAAACGGCGTGAGCTGGTCTTCCAGCGCTGCGGCAAGTGTCGCGAGTGGCTCCACCCACCGCGGCCGATGTGTCACAAGTGCAAGAGCTTCGACCTGCGCTGGGAGAAGTCGACCGGCAAGGGGAAAATCTACAGTTATGTCATCTTCACCCGCGAGGTGAACCCGCTCTACGTGGTGCCCTTCGAAGTGGTGCTGGTCGAGATGGACGACGAGAAGCCCGTGCGCATGGTGGCCAACATGCTCGACACCCAACCGGAGGAACTCTACATCGGCATGCCCGTCGAGCTCGATTTCTTCGACGTGTCACCCAAGCAGCCGATCCCGATCTTCAAGAAGCGAAAGGCGTGACCCGCCCCGGCGCAGTCCGGTACGCAACAGAATTGACGCACGGCGTATCGCCTATGGCGATACGCGCGAAGTGAAAAGGAGCCGACAATGAGAACTTCCCCCCACTTTCTGTACGAGAAGAAGGGCCACATCGCGATCATGACGTGGAACCGGCCAGAGAAGCGAAACTGCTTCACCCCGGAAATGATGGACGCCTTCTACGATGCCTTCGGTGATTTCGACAAGGATGACAACCTCTACGTGGCCATCCTGGCAAGCACCGGCGACAAGGCGTGGTGCTCGGGTGGCGACCTCGAAACGATGATCCCGGCCGTCACCTCGGGAAGGTTCAAGGTCAACGAGGATCCGACGAAGCGGGTATTCCACGATATTTTCAAGCCGATCATCACGGCGGTCAACGGGTTTGCCACCCTGGAGCTGATTCAGGGTACGGACCTGTGCGTGGCGTCGGAGAATGCCAGCTTCGCCCTCGGCGAAGTGCGCTGGGGCATGATCGCCGCAGGCGGTTCGCACGTACGGTTCCCGCGTTACCTCCCGTGGTGGATAGCGATGGAGGTGCTGCTGACGGGCCGACCCATCAGTGCACGGCGTGCGTACGAGGTCGGGATGGTGAACCGGCTGGTTCCCACGGTGGACCAGGTGCTGCCGACCGCGATGGAGCTGGCCGAGATCATCTGCCAAAATGGCCCGCTGGCGGTGCGCACGGCCAAGGAGATCGCCGTGCGTCAGTGGAATCACGAGCCCGCTTTCGTACTCGAAAACGCCCTGTTTCAGCGGGTCCGCAACTCCGAAGATGCGCAAGAAGGGCCGCGCTCCTACAAGGAGAAGCGCAAGCCGAATTTCAAGGGACGCTGAGGGCCTGCGGGGCCTGCGGCCGGCGTCATTTCTATGGCCCGCTCCCCGCCCGCACTCCAGAGGCTTCCGGCGGACGTGTTGGGTCGCTGCAGGCTTCCAAGTCCGACAGGCTGTTAGAACGCAGCGGGCACACTCCGGGAACGGGCGACAGAGAAGGAAGCACATGACTTCACTGAAGGACAAGACGTGCATCATCGGGATAGGTCAGACGCCGTATACGCGCGGCAAGGAGAAGGAGGTGGATGGGACGAACCTCACCATCCAGCTGAAAGCCTGTGAGGCCGCGATCGCCGATGCGGGATTGGCCAACAAACAGATCGACGGCATCTTGCCGTTTGCCAGCCTCAACATCGCCGAGGATTTCGCCGTGCATCTGGGCATCCAGGACCTGCGCTATCAGGCGACGTTGCATGTTGGTGGCGCGGCGCCCGGCGCGTCCGTTGCCACCGCGGCCATGGCGGTGAACGCGGGCATGTGCACGTACGCGCTAATCCCGGGCGGCTGGCTCGGGTATTCGGGCCGGCGGGTGCGCGAGGTGGTGACGGCCGATCCGACGGTGATGTCAGGGGGCGTGCCGGCGCGTGATTTCTACTTCCCGTACGGGCTGACCGCGCCGGTGCAGTGGTTCTCGTACATGGCGCGCCTGCACATGAACGAGTTCGGCACCAAGCCGGAACATCTGGGCGCGGTTGCCGTCGCGTGTCGCAAGCACGCGCAGCTCAATCCCGCCGCACTGATGCGCGGCAGGCCCATGACGATGCAAGATTACCTTGCCTCGCCGATGATCTCGGATCCCTTCCGGCTGCTGGACTGCTCGCTGGAAGCGGACGGCGCCTGCGCCTTCGTCGTCACGACCGTCGAGCGGGCGCGTGACCTGAAGGGGAAGCCCGTCTACATCACGGGATTCGCGCAAGGCCAGCCGTTCCCGGCGGACGATATCGTGACCCGCGAGCATATGTTCAATCTTGGACACACCTCCGCGACCCCGCGTGCGTTTGCCATGGCCGGGATTACACCCAAAGACGTCGACTTCGCCGAGATCTACGATCCGTTCACCTTCCAGGTGATCCAACAGATCGAGGAGATGGGCTTCTGCAAACGCGGCGAGGGCGGGCCTTTCGTCGAAGGGGGCCGGATCGAGCTTGGCGGGCAGTTGCCGGTGAACACCCACGGTGGCCTGCTGTCGGAAGCCCACGTGCTCGGCATGAACCACTTCGTCGAGGCCGTGAAGCAGCTGCGTGGTGATGCCGGTGAGCGGCAGGTCAAAAACGCCAAGGTCGGGTTGGTGACGGGTTTTGGTGATTTTGGCGATGGCAGCATCCTCATCCTAAGAAACTAAAAGGGGAGCGCGATGACACAACAATCCGGCACGACATACAGCAAGCCCCTGCCGTTGATGCAGGGCATGACGCAGCAGTTCTACAACCACTGCAAGAACGGCGAGCTTCGCTTCCAGCGCTGCACCAAGTGCGGCAAGTGGCGGCACGTGCCGCGGGCGATGTGCGCGGCGTGCGGTTCGTGGGAGTGGGAGTGGACCAAGTCGAGCGGCCGCGGAAAGGTCTTCACGTGGACCGTCGTGCGCCGGCCGATGCATCCTGGCTTCAAGGACGATGCACCGTACGCCCCTGTCGTCGTAGAGCTGGCAGAAGGTGTGCGTATGGTGACCTGGCTCGTCGACGTGGCCCCGGACGATATCAAAAAGGATATGCCGGTCGAAGTCGTCTTCGACGCGGTGACCCCCGAGGTTACCTTGCCGAAGTTCCGGCGGGCCAAGTCGTGAACTTCGAACTCGACGAGCAGCAGCAAATGCTGCAAACGGCGGCGCGGGATTTCCTGGCGGCCGAGTGTGACAAATCGGTGGTCCGGAAGCTCGAGGCCAGCGACTCCGGCCATTCGTCGCCGCTCTGGAAGAAGATGGCCGAGCTCGGGTGGACGGGCATCATCATTCCGGAGCAGTACGGCGGCGTCGGACTAAGCCTACTCGAGCTTGCGGTCCTCTTCGAAGAGATCGGACGCGCCGCGTTCGACAGCCCACTGTTTGGCACCGCCATGGCAACGCTGGCGCTCGTGGCAGGCGGAACGGAAGCGCAGAAGCAATGGTTGCTGCCGAAGGTGGTAGGCGGTGAGTTGATTCCGACGCTGGCCATCGCCGAACGCGAGGTGGCCAACGACTTCCGCTTTGTGTCCGTTCCCGCGCAGCCCAAGGATGGCGGCTACGTCATTCGGGGCACGAAATTGTTTGTGCCTTACGCCACCATTGCCGATGAAATCCTGGTGGTGGCTAGAACAGCCGGGAAGGCGGGAGACGAAGCCGGCCTCTCCATCTTCATGGTAAACGCCAAGGCCGCAGGGGTACGCTGTAGCCCGCTCAGGACCATCGCCCCGGACAAGCAGTTCCAGGTCGATCTCGACAGCGTGCCGGTCTCGGCTGATCGGATCGTGGGTCGGCTGAACGAGGGCTTGGCGCTGCTCAAGCCGGTGGTGGAGAAGGCTGTCGCCATCCAGTGCGCCGAGATGGTGGGCAATGCCCAGCATGAGCTGGACGCCACCGCGAAGTACACCAAAGAGCGGATGCAGTTCGATCGCCCGCTCGGCACGTTCCAGGCGGTGCAGCATCACTTGGCGAACATGTTCACCGACGTGCAGGG
>DASVHW010000032.1 GCA_036382395.1 Candidatus Binatia bacterium
CACCTGAACGGTGCGCACGCGTGCCTCCTCGCTGCCCGGAAGAAGACGCACGATGTCCCCGGCGTGGATCACGCCGCCGATGGCGGTGCCCGTCACCACTACGCCATGCCCGTGCATCACAAAGGCACGATCAACGGGAAGGCGAAAATAGCCGGTGGACTCGGGGCGCGTGTACCCCGCCAGGAGCGCCTCGATGGTCCGTCGCAACTCGCTCAACCCCAGCCCGGTTACCGAGGACACCGCAATCATCGGCGCGCCTTCGAGTGTGGTGCCGGCAAGCAAGATCTCGATCTCTTCCCGCACGGCCGCGAGGCGCGCGGTGTCGACCAGGTCCGCTTTGGTAATCGCCACCACGCCATGTGACGCGCCCAGGAGATGTAGGATATCGAGGTGCTCTTCGGTCTGCGGCATGACCCCATCGTCCGCCGCGACAACCAACAGCACCAGATCGATGCCGTGTGCGCCGGCGAGCATGTTGCGGATGAAGCGCTCATGTCCCGGCACATCGACAATCCCCACGCGCTCGCCGTTGGAAAGGTCCAGGTACGCAAATCCCAAGTCGATGGAGATGCCGCGTTCCTTCTCCTCTTTGAGCCGGTCGGTCTCTTGGCCGGTCAGCGCCCGAATGAGCGCGGTCTTGCCGTGATCGATATGCCCGGCGGTACCGATGATGTGAGGCATAACTTAGCTGTCAGCTCGACGACTCAGAGGCTGTGAGGAAATGCGTGGTCCGCGACCACGGCGATTCCGCCTTGGGTTGCGCCAAAGAGGCGCAATGCCGGTGGTATAGGCTTCCAGCCTGTACGAACCCCCGGCGACCGTGCGGCCGCACGTTCACTGGTACAGGCTGGAAGCCTATACCACCATTGGCGACCTTCGGCCGCTCACACAGAGTGTGCTGACGAACTCTCATTTGCCTTCGTACCAATTTCCTCACATCCTCTCAGCCTACGGAGACCCCGCAGCTCCCGTTCGCAGCTGACCGCTGACGAAGGGTTCCCCCTGTTAATAGAGACTGTCGATGAACGCGAGCCGCCCCTCGATACGGCCCCTGAGAAAATGGGGCCTACTCGGGGTGAACGGGGAAAACCCTCTGAAATCAATATGGAACCGCTCGCCCCGAGTAGCCGCCCTTTTCTGACGGCGTATCGAGGGGTGTCCGCTGGGCGAAAATCGACAGACTCTGAATGAGGGGAGTTCTGGAGGTGTTCTCGGAAACCAGGAATCACCTGATCGAACGCACGCGGGTAAGTCGGCCGACTTGCTCCAGCCCTCAGCTCCGCCACGGCTCGACCAGGATTTTGGCGTGGGCGTCGGGGTTCGCCAGGGCCGCAAACGCCTGCACAACGCCTTCGACGCCCACCTTGCCGGTTACCAGCGGTGCCACGTTGATCTGCCCGTCGGCTATCGCCTGCAGGGCGCTCGAAAATTCCTCCGGCGTGTAACCGAGGACAAATTGCACGGACAGCTCTTTGTTGATGCCGAACATCGGCGTAATCACGTCGTCCTGCATGCAGACGCCAGCAATCACCAACCGCGCGCCGAGCGGCGCGTCACGCATGATCTGACGCATGAGCCCGGGGACGCCAACGCACTCGAAGATCACCGCCGGGCGCATATCCGCCGCTTCCCGCAGGGCGTCGAATGGGGATCGCGCGGCGGGGTCGACGGTGACATGAGCGCCCATCCGCTCGGCGAGCGCGCGCCGCGCCGGCGAGAAATCCGACGCCACGATCGGTTCGGCCCCGCGCAGCGTGAGCGCGGCGATGACGGCCAACCCCACCGGCCCGCAACCGATCACCAGCGATGCGTCGCCGGGTTCGAGGCGGGCCTTGGCGACCGCGTGTACACCCACCGCGATCGGCTCGGTCAGCGCCGCATGCTCCGTCGCCAGGCCGTGCGGAACCGGCAGGAGGAGCCCAGCCGACAACACCATCAGTTCGCCGTAACCGCCGGGGACCTCGTTCGAGTAGCCGATGGCCTCCATCGCGCCGCTGCGGAACGCTACCGGCATGGAGACGACGCGCTCGCCTGGTTGGGCTGGCGCGGTCGTGTTTGGTCCCAGCTCGACGACTTCGGCACAGAACTCGTGCCCCATCACCACATCGCGCTGCAGGTCCATGGTGAATGGCGCGCCCATTTCTCGGGCGACGTCGACCAGCTTGTCGGCGTGCTTGAGCACATGCAAATCCGAGCCGCAGATCCCGCAGGCCAATGTCTTGACCAGCACTTCCCCCTCGCGTGGGACCGGGTCAGGAAGGGTGTCGACCACGAGTTCGGCATTCCGCATCACGGCAGCACGCATACCACGGCCTCCTTTACGGACTCCTGGTTTCTGTAATGCCTCAGTCTCGGTGGCGTGGCTTGGTGTCCTCTCCCGCGCGTTTTTTCCGCGTGGGAGAGGGGAGGGTGAGGGCGCCAGCCTGACGCGGCGAAAGCTTGCACCCTCACCCCAACCCTCTCCCGCGCTGAGCTAATGCGCGGGAGAGGGAGTCTCGATTGACGGGACGATTCATCGTCCGAGAGGCCAAGCGCCACCAAGACTGAGGGGTTACTGGTTTCTAGCCTGTTGCTTCGCAAAGCAACAGGAATCATGAACCTTCGGCGCACCGGAGTCGTGATGGCTTTCATTCCGGCAGTTCCAGGTCGTAGCCTGCGCGCGCCACGGCGCGGCGCGTGGCGTTGAAGACCAACGGACTGTCGACATGCGGGTTCACCCGGACATCCGGTACGGCGCGCAGCCGGGCCAGGATTTCGTCCGCCTCAGCGGCGAGCATCTCGTCGCAGGTTTCATAGAGGCCGCCAGGGTTTTCCTCGATCGGGTTGTGGTCGGTGAGAATCCTGCGCAGGGCGGCGACGATGGCAGGAGTCGGTGTCGGTACGAGCAGCGCCGCGATGGCCCCGTGATCGAGCCGCAGCTTGGCAGCAACGAGCAGTGGCTCACCGCCGCGTGCCCGTTGCGCTGCGGGAAGCAGGATCTTTTCCTCCATCCCGATGTGCTTGAGCAGGCCGGCGCGGAACTCGGCATAGGCGGCACGATCGATGTGCGCCGGATCGGCGACGGCGCGCCGGAGTAGGCCATCCAAACGCACGTGATCCTCAGCCAGGAAACGACAAATGGGTCCGGGCATGAAATCGGCCTCAGTACCGGTTGCCCTCGGGCCGCACCTTGCCGGCGAAGCTGCGGTAGACGTAGATGAAGTATCCGGTCGCCAGCAGCATGCCGGGGATCCACCAGGCGAGGCCGATGCGGAGACCGTACTCGGCGGCGGCCGCATTCATCACCGTCAGGGCACGGCTCTCTCCAGTCGTGGCGGGCAGAACGTAGGGATAGAGACCGTAGGCCGCCGTGGCCAGCATCCCGATCAGATACGCGCATGAGCCCAGGAACGCTCCCAGGGCTCGCCCCTGCGTCAGTCGTAGTCGTGCCCACACCAGACCGGCAAGCGCCAAGAACGGAAACACCCAGCCCCATGCCTGGCTCGTGAAGCGCTCGCCGACGTGCGGCTGCACCCACGGCGTCAACACCGCCAACACGATGGTCGCCGCGAAAACGCCGCCCCAGACGAGTCGCGCCGCATCCTTGGCGCGAGCCTCGACCGCTCCTTCAGTCTTGAGAGCCAGCCACAGCGCCCCGTGCAGCGCCAGGGAGAGCAGTGCGGCCACACCTACGATGACCGTGTACCAGTCGAGAATGCCCGCCTGCGGCCCGACGCGCAGGTTGGTCCACAGCGGCAAAAAGAACCAGCCCTGCTCGTTCAGCGGCGCTCCTCGTAGCACGTTGCCCAGCGCCGCGCCCAGCAGCACCGCAAGCAGCAGGCTCGAGACGCTGAACACGACATCCCAGAAATCGATCCACAACGGATTGGCGATCTCGCCGCGGAACTCGATCGCGATCCCGCGCAAGATCAGCAGCCACAGCACGA
Source organism: Candidatus Binatia bacterium (assembly GCA_036382395.1). NCBI lineage: Bacteria > Candidatus Binatota > Binatia (SeqCode) > Binatia bacterium. Next base: position 3,927 of record DASVHW010000032.1, read on the forward strand.
ACATCAGCGGCAGATAGAAGCCGCTGAAGCTGGCGGCGTACAGCGCCGGAAAGGCGAAGTAGAGCGTCCCGCCGGCGGCCACCAGCCACACCTCGTTGCCGTCCCACAGCGGGCCGATCGAGCCGATCACCTGCCCCCGCTCCTCCGGCGTGCGTGCCACCAGGAACGCCACCGCGCCCGCGCCGAGATCGAAGCCGTCGAGGACGACATACATCGCAAACATGAAGACCAGCAGGCAGAACCACACCGTCGCCATCTCAACCTGCCCCCGTCACGGCTTCGTCCTCCGGGCCACGCGCGACCTCGCGATACACGAGCAGCAGGAAGAGCACACTCAGCAAGGCGTAGAGGCCGGCGAAGCCAATCAACGTGAAGAGCGCATTGCCGGCCACGACCATCGGGGAGGCGCCGTCGGCCGTACGCATCAGGCCGTAAATGACCCATGGCTGCCGCCCCAGCTCGGCCGTGGTCCAGCCGGCCGTGTTGGCGATGTACGGAAACGGCAGGCTCAGGAGTAGCACCCACAGCATCCAGCGGCTGCGAAACAACGTCCCACGCCAGAGCAGAAATGCCGCCGTCAGCATGATGGCGATGAAGAACGTCCCCAGCCCCACCATGATGTGGTAGCTGTAGTAGAGCAGTGGGATGTTGTCGGGCCAGTCGACTTCTGGAAACGCGTCGAGACCTTTCACCTGTGCCAGCCAGCGCCGGAAGGTCAAGAAGCTCAGCATCCGCGGCACCACCAGCGGGTTGTCGAGGCGTCGATTCTCCATGTCGGGCTGGCCGAGAATCGCCAGTGGCGCACCGTTCTCGGTGCGAAAGAGCCCCTCCATGGCCGCCAACGTCACCGGCTCATGGTACGCCAGCAGTCGCCCTTGGAAGTCGCCCGTCGGGAAGATCTGCAGCACCGTCGCCACGGCGCCCACCACCACCGACACCCGCAGAAATCGGCGGGCATCCTCCTCGTGCTGACCGCTCAGGAGATAGAACGCGCCCACCGACGCGACGACGAAGCAGCCCGTGATCAGCGCGCCGTTCATGGTGTGCGCGTACTGCCACCACGCCCACGGGTTGAGCAGCAGCCCCGACAGGCTCTCGAGCAGGATCTGCCCATCAGGCCCGAGGCGGTAGCCCACGGGGTGCTGCATCCAGGCGTTGGTGCAAACGATGAAGAAGCCCGACAGCCACGAGCCCACGAACACCAACACCGCCACCAACCAATGTCCCCAGCGCCCCAGGCGCTGCTCGCCGAACAGGAACAGGCCAAGGAAGCTCGACTCCAAGAAGAAGGCAAACACCCCCTCCATCGCCAAGGTCTGCCCGATGACACCACCGGCCGCGCGCGAAAAGGCGGCCCAGTTGGTGCCGAACTGGAACTCCAGCGGAATGCCGGTCACGACACCGAGAGCGAAGTTGATACCGAAAAGGCGCGCCCAGAAGCGGGCACAGCGGTCGTAGACCTCGTCATCGCGGCGCAGCGCCAAGGTCTTGAAAATCACCAGCAGCGCCGCCAAGCCCATGGTGAGCTGGGGAAAGAGGTAGTGGTAGGTGACGGTGAAGGCGAAGTGCAGCCGGTGAACCGTGAGCGCCGTGTTCATTTTCTCGAAGGCAGCGTACCCGACGACGGACAAAAACGCGATGCCCCCTCTTCACCAGCGGCTCCACCGATCCCGTCTCCTGTGCTTTGTCGGCGGCGGGAATTGCGGGTCCAAGATCGCGGCCGGCAGGCTTGAGGCCGCGGGTCCATGTCGCGACCTCACACGAGAGGGCTCGAAAGCGTTTCGAGAAGGCTGCACACCTCCGCCCGCCGGCTACCGCGCATCAGCGCTTGCGAGACGTCGAAGTACCGCTGCGACGAGCCGATCGCAGCGTTCGGATCCGAAGGCAAACGCTTCTTTCACCGTCGTGCCTAGCGCTTGGTCGAGCTGACGGCGAAGCTGCTGGCGGGCGCGGTGGAGCCGTGTTTTGACAGTCTCCTCCGGAATCGAGAGACACGCTGCCGTATCGGCCGTGCTGAGTCCCTCGACCTCGCGGAGCATGAAGACCGTTCGGTAGCCTTCCTGCACGCGGTCGATCGAGGCTTCGAGGATCTGCCGGAGCTCCCCGTGGAAGGCGCGCTTTTCGGGTCCGGCGTCGGGTGATTCGAGGCCGTCCACGACTTCCTCAGAGCCCGCAAAGCGGCGCTTGCGCTTGCTCCGGTGGAGCGCCTCATGCACCGCAATTCGCGTCAACCAAGTGGAAAAGCGTGCACGATCCAGGAACTGGTCGAGATGCGTGAAAGCGCTCACGTAAGCCTCCTGCAAAACGTCCTCGACCTCTGCTTCATCGCGAAGAATGGAGCGCGCCACGCGATACAGGCGTTGGTTATGCCGTCGCATGAGCAGTTCAAACAACGGTGTGTCGCCGGCGCGAACGCGGGCGACGACTTCCTCATCGCTGAGGCCACTTCCCGAAGCCAGAAGATCGGCCGTCGCGAGTGCGGCTACCTGCATTCGCTCCTTCTCCTTCCTTGGTTGTTTGGACTTACGCATCTTATCTCAATAGAGCTTCCAGACGCGAAAAGGTTCCGAGAAACGGCCTCTTTTCGATATTCGTGAAATTTCCGGGAACCAAAATCAGGTTCGGGACTCGATATTAGCAGGAGGTAAAATACCATGCACGATACGATCGCACGTTTGGAGTCTTCTCGCATCGCTCTTCGAGTCAGCTTCGGGCTTCTCCCGCTGTTGGCCGGGCTCGATAAGTTTACGTATTTCCTGACGGACTGGTCTGCGTACGTCGGACCGGTCGCCCGCTCGCTCCTCCCCGTCTCTCCACAGACGTTCCTCTACGCCGTGGGCATCGTCGAGGTCCTTGTGGGCCTGGCCGTGTTGACGCGCTGGACCGTGATCGGGAGTTACGCCGCCGCCGGCTGGCTGACGTTGATTGCCGTAAACCTCGTCCTCGCCGGATTCTTCGACATCGCTGTGCGCGACGTTGTACTGGCGGTAGCCGCGCTCACGCTCGCACGCCTCACCGAGGTGCACGACACGGCGGAGGTGCGCGTCGAGGAGCGGCGGGACGAGCGGGTCCGTCGGGCAGCGTGAGCCACCCTGATGGATCCCATAAAGATGCAACCTGTACAGGGCTCGATCCTGAAACTGCGGGGATAACCCGCAAGGAGATCGCACATGGAACTTCGATCGATTCGCCCATCTTCGCCGCTCGTGCTGACGCTGGCGGGTGTCGGAATGCTCGCCCTGTGCACCGGTTGCGGTGACGACGACCATGCGCAGGCGCAGCCCGTGAGTCCGCCGGTTCAGGATGCGGTTCATGCTCATGCCGATCAACTGATCGACGAAGGCCGGCAGACGTTCCGCTCCGACACCTTCGGTGACCAGACATTCTGGGGCGCCACCATCAAGCTGCATCAGGCGATTGCCGGCTCCGCCCACGGCGGCGTTGGGTCGGGGGTGAGTCCGCGTAGCGCGCTGTCTGTCGGCCTGAAAGTCGATAGCGACGCGCTGCCAAACGACGTGCAGGCCCAGATCAAGAATGGGACCGCCGACCTCAACGATGCAGCGACGACGCTGGCATTGCTCAAGCTCAATGCCGTCGTCGGTGTCACCGGCTTTTTCGACGCCAGCGGGAAATTGACGTCGATGGGCATCCAATGTGCCTTGTGCCACTCGACGGTCGACGACGCGTTCTCCCCGGGCATCGGCAAGCGGCTGGACGGGTGGGCCAATCGTGACCTGAACGTCGGCGCCATTGTCGCGCTGGCTCCCGATCTGTCCGCCGTTGCGCAGCTCCTCAAGGTCGATGAAGGCACGGTGCGCACCGTGTTGAATGCCTGGGGGCCGGGCAAGTTCGATGCCCAGCTCCTCCTGGACGGCAAGGGGTTTCGTCCGGACGGGGGATCGTCCGCAGTGCTGATCCCGCCCGCCTTCGGCTTGGCGGGCGTCAACCTCGCTACGTCGACGGGCTTTGGCTCGGTCACGTACTGGAACGCCTTTGTCGCCAATATCGAAATGCACGGCCAAGGAACATTTTCCGATGCGCGCCTCAACAACGCCACGCAATTCCCCATCGCGTCGCAGGCAGGGTTCGCCAGCATCCAGAACACGCCCGACAACATTACTTCCAAACTGGCCGCGCTCCACTTCTATCAACTCGCCATTGCCGCACCGACGCCGCCGTCTGGGAGTTTCGATCCACAAGCCGCGGCGCGCGGGGCGGCGGTTTTCAGCGCCCCGGGCCGTTGCGCCACCTGTCACGTGCCGCCGCTGTTCACCGAGCCGGGGTGGATCATGCACACGCCAGAGGAAATGGGTCTCGACGACTTCCAGGCCAGTCGCGCCCCTGATCGGGGCTACCGCACCGCGCCGCTCAAAGGGCTCTGGACCCACAGCAAGGGCGGCTTCTTCCACGATGGGCGTTTCCCCACGCTGGCCGCGGTGGTCGATCATTACAACAGCTCTTTCGGCTTGGGCCTGACCTCGAGTCAGAAAAGCGATCTCATCGAGTACCTGAAGTCGCTATGAATCCCTGCGGAGCAGTTGCGGCGCCGCACTTGGAAAGTGAAGCGGAAGCTGACCGCAAACTGGACCACTCCCACATTCACGAGCCGCGCGCTGGTGTGTTGACGCGTGCGATGGTGCGTTGGAGCCTGGACGATTGGCAGACCATGCACCAGACCGCGACGACGGACACCGGACGAGGGATACACTTCGCGGATCTGTCGACCGATCAGTTGCCACCCGACCGCAGAGTGCGATTCACGTTTTTCTGGCTTGATGCCCAGCGCTGGGAAGGCGGAGACTTTGAGATAACAGTTGCGGCCGAGCGCTGAGCAACGCCTGCGCGCGACCGGTGCCGTCACCAGCCCCTCGCAGCGACATCTCCGGTGCCGACACACGCGGACAGGCAGCGATCTTGATGGATGAAAGGGAGAGCCATGACCAGCAATGCGCGACTCAAGTTGTACACCGAAAATCTGTGGGACAGCCCGTACGTATTCACGGCGTTCGTGGCGCTGACGGAGAAGCGCCTGCCCTTCGACACCGTGCCGCTGGCGCTCGACAAAGGCGAGCAGCGACAGGCGGAGTACCGGCAGCGCTCACTGACGGCCAAGGTACCGACGCTGGTTGACGGCGACTTCTGGCTGTCGGAATCGAGCGCCATTGTCGAGTATCTCGAGGAACGGTTTCCGCCGCCAACCCATCCGCGTCTGCTTCCGGCCGACATGCGTGAACGCGCGCGGGCACGGCAGGTGCTCGCGTGGCTGCGTACGGACTTGGCGGCGCTGCGCAAGGAACGGCCGACCACTTCGATGTTCTACCCGCGGTCACTGCCCGCGTTGAGTGCGGCGGCCACCGCAGCGGTCGAGAAGCTCCTCCAGGTGGTCGACCAGTTGATTCCGGCAGGCGCAACATCGCTGTTCAGCACCTGGTCGATCGCCGACAGTGACTTGGCGTTCATGCTGCACCGGTTGATTTTCAACGGGCAGCCGTTGCCCGCGAAGATTCAGGCATTCGCCGCGACCCAATGGCAACGGCCGTCCGTCCGCGCTTTCATCGAGCACCCACGGCCTGCCACGAGCGTGCCCTAGCTGTAGGGAGGCCCAAATGGATCAGAGGATTGATTACGTGAAGGTTGCACCCGAGGGGTACGCCGCGATGCTCGGTCTCGAACGGTACATCCACCGCTGCGGCTTGGAGACGTCGCTGATCGAGCTGATCAAGCTGCGGGCCTCGCTAATCAACGGCTGCGCCTTCTGCGTCGACATGCATACCAAGGATGCGCGTGCTGCCGGCGAGAGCGAGCAGCGCCTGTACGCCGTGGCCGTATGGCACGAGGCGCCCTTCTTCACGGCGCGCGAGCGTGCCGCCCTGGCTTGGACCGAGGCAGTGACGCTTCTGCCGACCAGCCACGTTCCCGACGATGTCTACGAGCGGGCGCGGCAACACTTCAGCGAGAAGGAGCTGGTGGACCTCACGCTCGCGATCATCGCCATCAACGGCTGGAATCGTCTGGCGGTCAGCTTCCGCAAACCCGTCGGGACCTACCAGCCTGGTGCGCTGCAGAAGTGAACCGAACTGAGCCCAGCAGCTCCGAGCGGAGGGCTGCACTTCTGGATCATCTCACGTTCTCGCTCACGCCGGTCCCCCCGTTCCGGCTCGACCTCACGGCCTGGGCGCTGCGTCGCCGGCCCAATAACACCATCGACATGTGGGATGGGACCACGTACCGGCGCGTTTTGGTGATCGATAGTCAGCCCGTGGCAGTGGCGGTCTCCCAAACGGGCGGCCTCAAGCATGGCCGCTTGCACGTCGAGCTAAGCGCGGCGCGGCTGCCGCCAGGCGCGCAGCAGTCGGCCACGATCATGCTGCAACGCATGTTGGGTTTGCGGCTCAACCTGCATCCCTTCTACCGACTGGCGGCGCGTGACAAGCGGATCAAGCCGTTGGTGCAGCACTTCCGCGGCGTGAAGCCGCCGCGGTTCCCGACCGTGTTCGAGGCGCTCGTGAACGGGATCGCCTGTCAGCAACTCACGCTGCACGTTGGCATCTTGCTGCTCAGCCGCTTGGCGGAGCGGTTCGGGCCGGCGGTTGATGGCGACGGCGCCGTTCAGCACGCCTTCCCGCGGCCGGTAGATCTTGCGGCACTCTCGCCGCTGGCGCTACGTGAGCTGGGGTTCAGCACAAACAAAGCGCGCGCACTGATTGAGCTGAGTGCGGGGCTGGCCAACGGGCGGCTGGACCTCGAGGGGGTGACAGCGTTGGATGATCAGGAAGCGCTCGCGCGTCTCTATGCGCTGCACGGCGTCGGCCGCTGGACGGCAGAGTACGTTCTCCTCCGCGGCCTCGGACGCCTCGATACCTTCCCGGGCGACGATGTCGGCGCCCGCAACAACCTGGCACGCTTCCTCCATCGGCGCGCGCCGCTCGACTATGACGGCGTCTGCCGCGCCATCGCCGGCTGGCAGCCATACGCCGGTTTTCTCTACTTCCACCTGCTCCTCGATCGCATCAAGAAGTCCGGCTGGTTGGCGCGCGGTAGTGCACTCTCGACATCCAACCTCACCGGGTGAAGTCAATCGGCTGACCACACGCGTTGCCCCCAGCATTGTAGTCATAGACCATTCGCCCGCCGTAGTCGGCACCGCGCGTCATGACCGCGAGCAATGCCAGCAGCAACAGCACAAAGGCTCTTGACCGCAGACCAACGCTTCCAAGCGCGCCGAGCACGAGGGCAACCGCCACGGCCAGCGCTCCCCAAAAGACTCCTCTGCGGTCCACGGTCAGACCCGGCTTCGTCATCTCTCGCTTCCTATAGAACGCAGATTCCGTCGAATCTCGCGGACACATAGTACCAGCAGTCACGGCGTCTCCCATGCTGGATAGCGCAGTGTCGCGCGTACCGCCACCCAATGGAGACAAAAGCTGGAGTTCGCGACGGTGACGATTTCCCTACCTGCGATAGCGGCACGCACGTGGTGCATATCAGGCCCGTTGAGTGCGGGAGAGAGTATGCACGCGTTGGGCGAGCGCCGCCGCGAATAGGGCGGCCGCGGCAAAGGGAGCGGCACACGACCAGCGAAAGGCTGCCGTCTCACCCGCGATTGCGCTTGCCGCCGCCGCAGCGATGCCTCCGTTCAGGAGCGCGAAGACGGCGCCCGCGGCAACCGGCGACAGTAGCGGCGTGGCGCCGGCGCCGATGAGACCAGGCAGCATCCGGCTGCCGACGCCGACGATGAAGTTTGAGGTCCAGCCGATGAGGAGAAAGAGACCGTAGGCGACGGCAAGCCGGTTTCCGCTGGCGCCGACCGGATCCACCGACAACAGCAGCAACATGCCACAGACCGCGGCGGCCGCGAGATGCGCGAGTGCGGCGAACACGTGACAGATGCTCCAGTCTACCGGCATGCGCCGCGTCCGCAGCAAACGGCCAATGATCAGCCCGTACCACCCCATGGCCGCGAGCACCGCCAGCGCGAAGGGCCACACCCAATTCGTGCGCCACATGAGCGTCACCGCCAGCGCTACTACTGCGCCCGACAACAGCGCGATCTGCCGGCGGGCGCTCACGGGGAAGACCTCGGTCGGCAGGAGGAACGCGGCCACCATCCGGTAGGACACGGCGCAGATGGTGAGGGTGATCCAGCCGAGCAAGCCCAGGTGTGCGTGCCCTGCGATGTTCGTCAGCACACTGCCCGGAAGAAACGACCACGCCTTGTCGAGCGCGAAGAGAAAGCCGAGGAGTGCCGTGGCGACAAAGCAGAGCAGGGCGACGCCGATGCCCAGCACGGTGGCATCCCAGCGCTCAGCGCGCAGCAGCGATGGTCCGATCTCGGCGGCGAAGAGGAGCACGCTCGCTGCGATCATGGCGGCGCTCCAGGCCGTTGCATCGGTGGCCCCGAGCCAGAAGTGCGACACCAGCCCGACCACCCCAGCGACGAAGAGTCCGACTTGAAAGGGTGCGAGCGCGGGCAGGCCGAGCGGCCGCTTCGTCAACGCCGGGACGTACTGGTAGAGAACGCCGATCATCATCAGGCTGACCCAACCGAGGGTGAACGTGTGGGTGACGGCCAGCGGACGCGGTTGGTAGAAGAAGTCGAGCAGGTGCGGCGCGGCGATCGAGGCCAGCCCCCAACCGCAGAGGAAGAAGACGGAGGCAACGGCAAAGCAAATGGCCGAGAGGCGGGCCGCCGGGCGCTGCGACCGGGGTGCAGGACGGTCCGCCATTGCCAGCTCAGCCTTCGAGCCGGTCTGTCCGTGGCCTGGTCAGAATCGGCGCGTACACTGAGAAGAACAGCACGAAGGCGGACACCGACGCCACGCCTGCCGCGACCACCATCGCCAGATACCATTCGTCCGGCAGCCACCAGGTGCCGAAGACCCGGAGCAGCGCAGCGACATTCACCAACACGAACGCCGCCACGACCGGCGGCGCGGCGCGCAGCGGCCGACCGGTGTGCCCGAGCGCGACGCGTGCCATCATGCCGAGTGTCAACGCGCCGATGGCTCCAGTCGTGAAGGCGTGCACGGCCAGCTGCGGCCGGATCACCGCTGCAGCCGCGAGGGCCTCGAGGGCGAAGCCGATGACCACCCAGCCGTAGCCGGTGAAGAGGATCCACAGCAGCGGCACCGACCACAGACGCCGATCGGACCATCCCCACAGACGCACCGCATGCACGGGCGCGGCGACCGCCGC
>DASVHW010000033.1 GCA_036382395.1 Candidatus Binatia bacterium
CTCTCCGCATAACCGCCGCCGCTCCACCTCCAGCTCCTCGATATCCATTGGCCCCGCAGCCCTCCTCTGGCTATATGTCTATAGCCAGATTGCCGCGAAAAAGGCAACAACGCCTACTTTCCCCACTACCATGACGCACACACCCTTCCCTGACCCCCGCCAAAAGCTTGTTTGACCAGAGGAGGTCAAAGTGGGATAATACACTATTTCTCGGGGCCAGGGAGGAACAGACGATGTTTAAGATTGGTGAAAAGGTCGTCTACCCGGCTCACGGGGTTGGCGTTATCCAGAGCATCCAGACCAAGGTCATCTCGGGGACTGAAAAGACGTTTTATATGCTCCGGATCCTCGAAAATGACATGACCATCATGATCCCCACGGAGAATGTCGCCTCCGTTGGGTTACGGCGAATCATCGGCAAGGACATGGTCGGCAAGGTTTACAAGATCTTGCGCGAACGCCGAGTCGAGATCGACCAACAGACATGGAACCGCCGCTACCGTGAGTATACCGAAAAGATCAAGACCGGTTCAGTTCTTGAGATCGCTGCGGTTTTGCGTGATCTTTTCGTACTCAAAGGAGATAAGGAGCTGTCCTTTGGCGAGCGCAAGATGCTCGATACCGCTCGCAATCTTCTGGTGAAGGAGCTTTCCATTGCCCGCTCCCACTCAGAAGAAAAAATCATGGAAGAGCTGAGCGACATCTTCGCTCACTAATTCGATTGCTTACCAGACCGCCGGCCCTGGGCCGGCGGGGCCTTTCCAGTGAAAACGTCTGCGATCGTCGTGGCTGCCGGTCAGGGCACCCGGATAGGCGCCGCGGGAGGGAAAGCCTTTATCGCCATCGGCGGTCAGCCCATGGCCACCTACTCGCTGAGAACACTCAGCGCGCTGTCCGATCTTCTGTCCATCGTCTTCGTAGTCGGAGCCGGCCAGGACGAACGCGCGGCCTCGACGCTATCACAGTACGGCCCCTGGCCGGTGCCTATTCACCTGGCCCGCGGCGGTGCGGAACGCCAAGACTCTGTTGCCGCGGGGCTAGCGGCGGTCGATGCCACGGCCGAACTCGTCATCGTGCATGACGCTGCCCGGCCGTTCGTGCCACTGTCGTGCTTCGAGGCCTGCGCCGCTGCGGCCGGGAGCACCGGCGCTGCTATCGTTGCGGTCCCAGCGCACGACACCGTCAAGGTCGTCAACGCCGACGGCGCCATCGTCGAGACACTCGATCGCCGCACCATCTGGCTAGCACAAACCCCTCAGGCATTTAGGACTTCGCTACTGCGTCGCGCCTATGAACACGCCCAGCGCGATGGCTACACCGCTACTGATGACGCGATGCTGGTGGAACGCATCGGCGCGACCGTGCGGGTCGTTCCCGGCCTGTCCGTCAACCGAAAGATTACGACCCCCGACGATCTCGACTGGGCCGAGTTCCTTCTTCAGACTCAGAAACTGGCTGACTGAGATCACGCCGCTGCCCCAGGCTTTCGTTCAAGCTGCCGCTGCGGAAGCCTTGCAGATCGACGGTAACGTAGAGGAATCCGATTGCTTTGAACTCGCGGACGAGCGGCTCTCGGATCTCAGGTGCCACGATCCGCTCGAGCAAACCGGCGGGTACTTCGATGCGGGCAATCGCGCTGTAATAGCGCACGCGGCACTCGCCAAACCCCAGGTGATGCAGCACCCGCTCGGCGGCAGCTATCCGCTGTAAACCCTCCAACGTAATCGCGGTACCGTAGGGAAAGCGGGAAGAGAGGCACGGACTGGACGGCTTGTCCCACGTCGGCAGGCCGAATTCGTGGCTGAGCTCGCGGATCTCACGCTTGCTGAGCCGGGCCTCGACCAGCGGATGCCGTATCCGGCGTTCCGCCGCCGCCTGCAGCCCGGGCCGGTAATCCCCTAGATCGTCGAGATTGGCGCCATCGACGACGTGCTCGATTCCGAGCTTCGACGCCTCGGCCGCGCATACCTCGTACAAATTGTCTTTGCAGAAATAGCAGCGGTTAGCGGGATTGGCAGCGTAGCCGGGGATTTCCAGCTCATTGGCATCGACGATGACGTGCCGCACGCCCAGTTCGCCTGCAATCTGCACGGCCAGTGCGTGATCTTCATCAACCGCGGTCGGCGATCGAGTCGTCAGCGCGACCACGTTGTCCTGCAGTTCCTCCGCCGCGACGCGCAAGAGAAAGGTCGAGTCGACTCCACCAGAAAACGCCACCACGACGCGTCCCATCTCCCGCAGGATGACGCGGAGATGATCGAGCTTCGCGGACATCAAATCCCTTCAGCCTGAAAGACCTCGGTCGTCAGGTAGCGCTCTCCCGTATCGCAAAAGATCGTCACCACCGTCTTGCCCTTTCCGAGTTCCCGGGCAACCTGCACGGCGGCCCAGGTGTTGGCACCGGCGGACACGCCTACCAGGATGCCTTCCTCGCGAGCCAGGCGGCGCGTGTACGCTATGGCATCCTCGTCGGTGACCCGAATGACGTCGTCGTAGACGGCGGTGTCCAAGTTCTCCGGCACAAACCCGGCACCGATCCCCTGGATCTTGTGGAAGCCCGGCTCCCCACCGGACAGCACCGCCGATGATTCCGGCTCCACAGCGTAAATCCTCACCCCCGGCATGTTCTGGCGCAATACCTGACCGATTCCGGTGATGGTCCCGCCCGTACCGACACCCGCCACGAAGGCATCTACACGTTCGAACTCTCGCAGGATCTCCTGCGCCGTGGTGCGGCGGTGACTCTCCGGATTGGCCGGGTTACTGAACTGCTGCGGCATAAAGTAATCCGGATGCTCCAGCAATAACTCCTCGGCCCTGCGGATGGCGCCGTGCATGCCTCTGGTATCCGTTGTCAGCACCAACTGAGCCCCGAAGGCGGCGAGCAAGCTCCGGCGTTCTTCACTCATGGTGTCCGGCATGGTCAACATGAGCTGGTAGCCCTTGATGGCCGACACCAAAGCCAAGCCGATCCCCGTGTTTCCACTCGTCGGCTCGATAATCGTGGCGCCCGGCTGCAACCTGCCGTTCCGCTCCGCCGCTTCGACCATGCTCAGGCAAATGCGGTCCTTTATGCTCCCACCGGGGTTGAGCGACTCCAGTTTGCCCCACACTTCAGCATCGTCGGGTCCGGCAATGCGGTTCAACCGTACAGCCGGAGTGTTCCCAATGATATCGAGGCAGGACTTGGCTATTGCGGGGTACATGATTGTGGTTGGAACTGAGTCGAGTCAAAATAACGGCGCGACCCATCCAAGTCAATTCGATCCCATGCCGCCACCTGCCGATAGCGCTATCGTGTTGTTTCCCGGAGCCCTCGGAGATTTCATTTGTTTTCTCCCCGCCCTGGCCGCCCTGCAGGCGCGGCATGACGGGCACCTGCTCCTCGTTACCAATCCGGCACTGCGGGAGCTTGTCCGGCTTCCGCGCACCGCCACAGCATCGATCGACCGGCGTGAGATTGCGGACCTGTTCGTGTCGGACCGTCCCGCTGGCCCGGAAACCCGGAAGCTGTTCACCGGTTTTCGCTCGGTGTACTCGTGGACCGGGTTCGGGAATCCGGATGTCAGCCTGCGCCTGGCCGCGGTCACCGGCGGACAGGTGAATATCTACCGTTTCCGCGGCATGGACACGGGCGAGCACGCCGTCGAGTACTACGCCCGTTGCGTCGGCGTCGCGCCGCGATTGTCGATCGGCTCGTTTTTCGCCGACGACGCGGAGTGGTTCAAAACGTTCGAGCGCCAGCACCAGATTGCGAACTCCTTCGTGGTCGTGCATCCCGGCAGTGGCTCAGCGAAGAAAAACTGGCAAGGATTCGAGGCGATTGTCCGGCGATATCATGAACAGGATGGCCACACCGTCGTGCTGCTACAGGGGCCCGCCGAGATGGAACGGGCGAGGCCAGATTACGGGGCTGATGTCACGCTCGATGGACTGTCCCTACCTCGGGTCGCCGCGCTGCTGCGTCGCAGTGGGTTCTACATCGGCAACGATTCAGGCGTGAGCCACCTTGCCGGCGCCGTGGGAACGCACGGGCTGGTGCTCTTCGGCCCGACAGACCCGACAACGTGGGCACCGCAAAGCGATAGGCTACAGATCCTGTACGCTCCAGAGCCGTGCTCGCGCTGCGGGAACGACCTCTTCTGCCTGCATCGACTTCCCGCCGAGCGGGTGCTCAGCGCACTCGAAACGTTCGGTACGCATGGCTCGTGCTCCTCTTTCCCGTAGGGACCTCGCTGGAATATCAACAGAGGCTGAGTTGTTCACCAGAACGCAGGGGCCGGCGAAAGGCGCTGGCGTTGAGCGGCGGCAGTGGCCGATCGAGTCCGTGACGCCGCGCCGCAACCTCGAAAAGGGCTTGGATCTGCCCGGCATACACACCCTCGCCGCGCAGGCGACGTCCGAAACGCGTATCGCTGAGCCGGCCTGCGCGGCACTCCCGGATCCGACCGAGCACCCGTTCGCGTCGATCCGGAAAGTGTTCCGCCAGCCATTCCGCGAACAGGGCGTCGACCGGAGGTGGCAATCGCAGCAGCTGCCACGAGGCGCTTTGCGCCCCGGCCGCGGCGGCTGCAGCGACGATGCGTGGGATCTCTTCGTCGTTCAGACCTGGGATCACCGGGGCGACGAGAATGCCAGTCGGTATTCCTGCAGCGCTGAGGGCGCGGACCGCTTCAAGGCGCAGCTGTGGTTGCACCGCCCGCGGCTCCATGCGGCGCGCAAGGTCGTTATCGAGAGTGGTGACGGACGCCAGCACCCGCGCCGCTCCATGCGCGGCCAGATCGCCAAGCAGATCGGCGTCACGGGCGACCAGGGCGCTCTTGGTGACGATCGACACCGGGTTGCGAAACTCCCTGAACACTTCCAGACAGCGGCGGGTCAGTTGGAGGCGACGCTCCACCGGTTGATAGCAGTCGGTGTTGCCCGACAGCGCGACCGTTTGCGGCTGCCAGCGTGGTGACATGAACGTCCGCCGCAGCAGCTCCGGCGCGTTGGCTTTGACCATGATGCGGCGTTCGAAATCGAGCCCGGCGCTGAAGCTCAGGTACTCGTGCGTCGGTCGGGCGTAGCAGTAGATGCAGCCGTGCTCGCAGCCGCGGTACGGATTCAGGCTGAATCGGAAGTTGATGTCGGGGCTGTCGTTCTCCGCCAGCGCGCTGCGGCTGGTGTCACGATAAAAGACGGTTGGAGGCGGTGCGTTCGCCTCGGATGAATCGGCGTGCGCTTGTTCGTCGCTCTCGACGTGAATCTTCTCGTAACGGTTCGGTGGATTCCGATCGGTCCCCCGTCCCGCCGAACGCCGTGCAGGCTGCATCTTTCCACTTTCGCCTTCTCTTCTCTCATGGAGCTAGCGCAATTGCAATACGCCTCCTTCCGCGTCTAATAGCACAAGATACCGTGCACTACTTCGGCAAAATCCTGGAAAGGGTTCCGAGAAGTGAGAGGAGGTTATTTCCCCGGAGGGGGACCTTAGCCGAGCGGCAGGTCGTAGATGCGCCAGGTCCTATAGATCCGTCCGCCCATCATTTGCAGCGCGGCGTTCATCGGCCCGTTGTCTTCGAGGATCCAGCTCATCTCGCCGGCCACGTAGCCCTTCTTGAGGCCGGTCTTCCATACCTGCTCGTAGAGCAGCGCCCCGATGCCCACCGGATGATGCTCGGGCAGCACACCGAGCGTGAAGATGCGCAAGAAGTTCAGCTTGCGTTTCGCGCGCAGGAACTTGAGCCAGCCGAACGGAAATAAGCGGCCGTTGAGCGGCTTGATGGCGCGGTTGATGTCCGGCATGCAGATGGTGAAGCCGACGGTCTGCCCGTCGAGGTCGGCGAACAAACACAGATCCGGATCCACAATCAACTTCAGACCGCGAGCGATCTCCTGGATCTCTTCTTCGCTCACCGGCACAAACCCCCAGTTGTGGCTCCAGGCGCGGTTGTAAATGTCGCGGACAAGGAGGGCTTCCGTCTTGAAGTCGCGCAAGTTCATCCGCCTGATGGACACGGACGCACGCTGCTGCACCCGTTCCGCCGCTTGCTTCATACCAGCGGGGAGCGGACCAGCGTCGAGCCAGTAGGCATAGAGGTCTTTGGCTTTGACGAAGCCGTAGCGCTCCACGAGCTCCTGATAATACGGTGGATTGTACGTCGTCAGCACCACGGGATCGTACTCAAAGCTGTCGATCAGCAGGCCGACCTCCTGGTTCGTCGAGAAGTTGAACGGGCCGCGCAGGACACGCATTCCCCGCTGGCGCACCCACTCGCGCGCCGCATCCAGCAACCCTGCCGCCGCCTCGGAGTCTTGCAACACTTCGAAGAAGCCGAACACACCAACCGGCTCTTTCTGAAACTGAACGTAATTGTGATCAATGGCCACCCCGATGGTGCCGCAGAGTTGACCATGGCGGTGCGCCATGAAGTAGGCCGCCTCCGCATGCTTGAAGAAGGGGTTGTGCCGCGGGTTGAAGAAACGTTTGCGCTCGAGCAGCAACGGCGGCACCCAGTGGGGATTTCCCTCGTAGACCTGCCACGGAAACCCGATGAACTGCCGCATCTCGCGCGCGCTCCGCACCGCCGTGACCGCCACTTCCTGACCCATGCACCTGATACCTCCCCTCCTACCGCATGCCCTACCTACCAGTTTTGCCCTTTTCAGCAATGCAGGGCCTTTGGCCACGGCCGTCGCCGGCGAGCCTCGTCCCGCAAGCCTCGTCCCGCACCTTGACGGCACGTGCAAGCGGCCGGTATCTACAGCCCAAAGCGAGCGAAACGAGTTATGGTGCGAACCGTCGAGTGGCGTAACGGAACCGTGGTGATGATCGATCAGCGCCTGCTGCCGGGGCAGGAGGTGTATCGCGTCTGCCGCGATTATCGGGAAGTGGCGCGCGCGATCAAAGACATGGTCATCCGTGGCGCGCCGGCCATCGGGGTAGCCGCGGCCTTCGGCATCGCCCTCGGCATGCGCCAGGCACGACGCGATGCGCCCGCTGCCTTCGAGCGCATCTGTCAGACGTTCGCCGCAACGCGGCCGACGGCCGTCAACTTGTTCTGGGCCATCGAGCGGATGCGCCGCACCTTCGCCGGCGTGCGCACGCACAGCCTCGATGACATCCGCGATGCCCTGCGGCGCGAAGCCCAGGCGATACACGACGAGGACATCGCGGCGAACCGCGCCCTCGGCCAATACGGGGCCGCATTGGTGCCGCGCGGGGCGCAGGTGTTGACACATTGTAACGCCGGCGCACTGGCCACCGCGGGCTACGGCACCGCCCTCGGCATCGTGCGCGCGGCCCACGAGGCCGGGAAGCGCATCACGGTCATGGCCACGGAAACCCGCCCCTTCCTCCAGGGCGCGCGGCTCACCGCCTGGGAGCTGAAGGCGGAGCGCATCCCGGTCACCCTCATCACCGACAGCATGGCCGGCCACTTCATGCGCGGCGGCAAGATCTCGTGCGTCATCGTCGGAGCCGACCGCGTGGCGGCGAACGGCGACGTCGCCAACAAGATCGGCACCTATACCCTGGCGGCGTTGGCACACCGGCACCGCATCCCGTTTTACGTCGCCGCGCCCACATCAACTCTCGATCTCGATTGTCCGGACGGCGACCACATCCCGATTGAGGACCGCGATCCGGCCGAAGTAACCCACATCGGGAATCGTCAGATCGCACCGACCGGAATCGCCGTCGCCAATCCCGCCTTCGATGTCACGCCGCACCAACTGGTCACCGCTATCGTCACCGAGCGTGGCGTGGCCCGCGCCCCCTACAAGACGAGCTTGCGCCGGCTCGCGCTCGGACAGCGGCGCCAAGCGCATCGCCGCAAAGCTTCGGAGCGAACCTAGCCGGCTCAGATCGCTTGAACCAAGGCGCGATGAGGCGCGTTCGGCAGCTCGCAGGCCGCTCCACGCCGCGGCGCACTTGATTGCCGCAAGCGCTCGATGCGGCGTGCCGCCGCGGTGACGACCTCCAAAGGCAACGAACCGTCGGCAACGGCTCGCGTGACTGCCTCGATGGCGCGCTCGGCCTTGAGCAGATCCTGACAGACGAGTAACGCATCGGCGCCGGCCCTCAAGGTCGCCAGGGCCGCAGCACCAATCTGCTGGTGATCCGCGATCGCCCGCATCTCCAGGTCGTCGCTGGCGATCACGCCCTCGAACTGCAGCTCCGTGCGCAGCAAGCCAGTGAGAATGGCCTGTGACATGGTGGCAGGGTGCTCCGGATCGAGGACGGGATACATGACGTGTGCCGTCATCAGCATCGGCACGCCCGCGGCGATGGCGGCGCGGAACGGCACCAACTCGGTGCGTTCCAGCTCCGCACGCGAGCGCCGCACGACGGGGAGTTCCAGATGCGAATCCTTTTCCGTATCGCCATGGCCAGGGAAATGTTTCCCGCACGGGATCACACCGCCGGCCTGCAAGCCGCGCATCATCGCGATTCCCAACTCGCCCACCAACGCCGGATCAGAGCCGAAGGCCCGATCACCGATGACGGGGTTCGCAGGGTTCGAATGCACGTCCAGCAC
>DASVHW010000034.1 GCA_036382395.1 Candidatus Binatia bacterium
GCTCGAATCTCGGTGAGGAAGCGCAGGGTCCGGCGAACCGTCTCCAGCACGACGCGGGATTTTCCCGCTACCACGAGATACTCGGCGCGGCGCAGCAAGCGCGCCAGGTCCAAACTCGCGTCTCCCAAGCCGGGCGGCATGTCGATGACCAAGACGTCCAGCGCCCGCCAGCAGGTGACGGCGAGCAGTTCGATGATGACGTTGGTGACATCCACTCCCCGAAGTGGCGTTGGGTTCTCGCCGATGAAGTGGCTGACCGACATGAACTGGATGCCGTGCGCTACCGGCGGTTGGAGTCCGAACTCCTCCGTGGGGAAAGCTCCGTCGACTCCGAGGATGACGTGGTCGCTGGGTGCCGTGACATCCAGGTCGAGCAGGCCGGTATGCATCCCGCGCTCGGCGAGCACCAAAGCCAGGACCGAGGCGATCGAGCTCTTGCCGATCCCGCCCTTGCCGCCGGTGACGGCGAGAATGCGCCGTACCTCGCCGAGTCTCCGGTCGATGCCGGCGAGCCGTGGGTCCATCGCTTACGTATCCCCTTCCACGGATTGAAGGGTGACTCCGCGCCCCGCGATGATCTCGAAGTCGGAGCTCTGACACCGCGGACAGCGCAGGAAGGCGTGAGCCAGCTCGGGGATAAAATGGATGGCTTCCAATTCGTCGTCGTGCCGCGGCGCCTGCGTCTCATCCAGGGAGAAGGCGTGCTGGCAGGGCCGGCACTGCAAGCGGGCCGGCTCGCTCTCGATGGTGATGACGGTGTCGGCCAAGCGCGCCTCTGTGGCCGGCATCACTTCCTTGAGAGCGAACGCGAAACTCTCCCTTTCCATTTGCTGGAGCTCGCCGATGTGTACAGCGATCTTGGTGACGCGGGAGATGCCCGCTTTATCTGCGGCTTGAAGGGCCGCATCGACTACCGCTTGCGCCAAGGCAAATTCGTGCACGACGAATCCTTACGTATCGAGAACTCGAATACCGCAGGGCAGATCCTAACATCCCGTGGGCCGCGGAGAGAAGGCCAGCGGGCCGTGATCCGTAGGCCGTGTACATGGGCCGAGGCACGGAGCTGCTGTGCTGTGCTCGACTACTTGATCAGCGACCCGGCGGAGTTCATCCTATGCGTGGTGGTTGAGGGTGTCGCTGCGCACTGCCAGCAAAGATCAGCACGGTGAGGTGATCCGCCACCGCTTGGTGTGCCGCGGCGTCGTCCAGGCGGTCGGTTTTCGGCCAGCGGTACACCGCTGTGCCGTGTCCCTCGGTCTGAGCGGGTGGGTACGCAACGATATGGACGGGGCGACGATCGAAGTGGAGGGACCGCGCCAAGCGGTGGAATCGTTCCAGCGCCGCCTCCCTGCTGTTCTGCCCCCGCTGGCGCGGCTCGATGCGCTGTTGATCAGCGCGACGCCGCCGCTCGGTGAGCAGGAGTTCACGGTTCACGCTTCGACAAAGGGTGCGCGCCGCCACGCGCTCATCCCGCCTGACACGGTGCTGTGCGACGATTGCCGCGGCGAGATGGAGGATCCATCGGACCGCCGCCATCGGTATCCGTTCACGACGTGCACGAACTGCGGGCCGCGCTACTCGCTCACAGGGAACCTGCCGTACGATCGTGAGCGCACGTCGATGGCGTGCTTTCCGCTGTGCCCGGCATGCCAATTGGAGTACGCCGATCCCGGCAACAGGCGTTTCCACGCCGAGCCGATCTGCTGTCCGGCCTGCGGGCCACGGCTCTGGCTCGCGCATGCACAAGGCGACGCGCTCGGCGAGGGCCGCGCCGCCGTCGCCGCTGCGCGCCTGGCGCTGGCGGCTGGTCGCATCCTGGCGGTCAAAGGCTTGGGGGGCTTTCAACTGGCTTGCCGCGCTGACGATGCAGCGGTGGTGAACCGGCTGCGCGCGGCGAAACAGCGTCCGACAAAACCCTTTGCGGTCATGGTGCCGAACCTGGCGATGGCGCGCGCGCTGGTGTGTCTCCAGCCTGATGACGAGCGGCTGCTGCGGTCGCCGTACGCGCCCATCCTCCTAGCACCGCGGCAGCAGGCGGCACGCGTGGCGAAGGACATTGCTCCCGGCATCGACGACCTTGGCGTGATGCTGCCGACCACGCCATTGCACGTTGAACTGTTTCGCGACGTAGACTATCCGGCGCTGGTGATGACCTCGGGCAACGTCACCGACGAGCCCATCTGCCGCGGCAATCGCGAGGCGCGGTCGCACCTCGGCCGGATCGCCGATCTTTTCCTTCTGCACGACCGCGATATCGTGCACCGGATTGATGATTCCGTGGTGCGCGCGACTCCGCGGGGCCACATGGTGGTGCGGCGGTCACGGGGCTGGGTGCCCGGTCCGGTCGATCTTCCCGAGGCGGCGCCCGAACCGGTGCTGGCCCTCGGCGGCCATCTGCAAAACACCGCGTGTCTCGTGGTGGGCCGCAGCGCGTTTCCCTCGCCGCATGTCGGCGACCTCGACACCGAACCGGCGCGCGACTTCCTGGTCGAGGTGACGGGAGATCTCGAACGCTTCATGGATGTGACGGCGCGCGTGTTGGCTGCGGACCTGCACCCGGATTATCCCAGCACATGGATTGCCGAACGACTCGCGAACGAGCGTGGCGGGCGCGTGCTGCGCTTCCAGCATCACCTCGCCCACGCCGCGGCGGTGCTCGGGGAGCACGGAGCTTTTCCGACGGCCGATTCGCAGTGCGCCGCGCTCATCCTCGATGGTACCGGCTGGGGAACCGACGGCACGGCCTGGGGATGTGAGTGGCTGCTGCTCGACGGACGGTTGCGGTGGACGCGGCTGGCGCATGCCACGCCGCTGCCGCTGGTGGGTGGCGAGCGGGCGGTGCGCGAGCCGTGGCGGGTGGCAGTGGCCGCACTCGTCGCCGCCGGCCACGCCGATTTGCTGCGCTCTCTGCCGTTGGCTGAGGCCGTGCCGATGACGCAGCTCCACCAGGTCACCGAACTCGCCAGCCGCGGCCAGTGGCCGCTCGCGACCGGTGCGGGCCGGGTGTTCGAGGCGGCCGGGGCCTTGTTCGGCCTGGCCGTGCACAATGGCTGGGAGGGCGAGGCCGCGGCACGGTTCGAGTCGCTCGCCAGCCGTTGCGATGAAGCGGTGTCGCCATGGCCGGAAATTGTGCTGTCACCCGACGCGGCCGAGCTTCCTACGGCAAGGCTTCTTGTCGCCGCGGCCCGGCGGGGGCTCGATGGTGAGCCCCGATCCCGCGTGGCGGCCGGTTTCCACGCCACCTTTTGTCGGCTTGCTGCCGACCTGACGGCGCGGGTGATGCCTGATACTATCCGCATCGTGGCCATCGGCGGTGGCTGTCTGATCAACCGGCTGCTGCGGTGCGGCTTGGAGCAGGAGTTCGAACGGCTAGGTGTCCGGCCGCTGTTTCCATCAGCGCTGCCACCCGGCGATGGCGGGCTGGCCTACGGGCAGGCCGTTCTGGCGACGATCAGCCTGGTTCGGCAGGTGGTCCCGCGACAGGAAGGAGATTTGTGATGTGTCTGGCCATACCGATGCAGCTCATCGAGCGCAGTGAATGGGACGGCACCGCCGAGTTGCGCGGCGTACAGCGGCAGGTGTCGCTCATGCTGTGCCCGGAGGCTCAGGTGGGCGAGTATGTGCTCGTGCATGCGGGCTACGCCATCACCACCGTGGATGTGGAAGAAGCACGCAAGACACTCGAGCTCCTGGACGAGATCGTGCGGGAGGACATACCGGAATGAAACCGAGCGATGCGTTCTCCGACCGCGCCACCGTCGAAGCCCTTGTCTCTCGCGCCCGGGAGCAGGCGAGTCGACTCGATCGGCCGGTTACCTTCATGGAGGTGTGCGGCACGCACACGCACGCGATCGCCGCCGCCGGCCTGCGTCGCCTGCTTCCCCAAAAGGTTCGCCTCATCTCCGGTCCCGGCTGTCCCGTGTGCGTCACGCCGGTGGATTACCTCGATCGGGCCGAGGCCTTGGCGGCGCTGCCGGACGTCATCGTCTGCACCTTCGGCGACTTGGTCCGCGTGCCCTCGAGTTGCGGCAGCCTGGAGCAGGCCCGTGCCCGCGGCTGTGACGTGCGTATTGTCTACTCCCCTCGCGATGCGCTCGCCATCGCCCGCGAGCATCCGTCAAAGCGAATCGTTTTCCTGGCGGTCGGCTTTGAAACCACGCTGCCGACGGTGGCCGCGGCGCTGGCGGAAGCCGAATCCGAGGGGATTGCCACCTTCCAGATTCTGCCTGGCGGCAAGCTCATTGAGCCGCCGCTGCGTGCGCTGGTCACCGACGGTGACGTGCAGATCGACGGCTTTCTGCTTCCCGGCCACGTCTCGGTGATCATCGGCTCCAACGCCTATACGTTCCTGGCGGAGGAGTTCAGGGTGCCGGGCGCCGTGGTCGGCTTCACACCGGCGGACATCCTCCTCGGTGTGTCGGAATTGGTGCAGCAAGTGCTAGAGCGGGCGCCACGCGTCGCCAACCTGTACACGCGTGTCGTCCGTCCCGAGGGCAACCGGCACGCGCAGGAGTTGATCGCGCGCTTTTTCGAGCCGGTGGATACGCGCTGGCGCGGCCTCGGGGAGATTCCCGGTTCGGGCCTCGGTGTGCGCGCCACTTGGGCGCATCGGGATGCGTCCACCATCGAGGTTGCCGTACCGGAACCGCGTGAGCCGGGCGGATGCCGCTGCGGTGAGGTGCTCAAGGGTGTGATCGAACCACCGCAGTGTCCGCTCTTCGACCGAGGCTGCACGCCGGACGCGCCGCTCGGGGCGTGCATGGTCTCCAGCGAAGGGACCTGCGCAGCGTGGTACCGGCACGAGCGCTTCGGAGCCGGAGCGGCGGCATGAAGCGCAGCGACACCCTCCTGCTGGCGCACGGCTCGGGGGGGCGCCTGACGCACGAACTGGTCCGGCAGGTGTTCCTGCCTGCCTTCGACAACCCGTACCTGCGGACACTTTCCGACTCGGCGGTGCTGTCCGAGCTGCCACAGGGGCGGCCGGCGTTGACCACCGATGCCTTCGTTGTCGATCCGCCGATTTTTCCGGGCGGAGACCTCGGCTATCTGTCCGTATGCGGCACCGTCAACGATCTTGCGGTCGCCGGTGCGCGACCGCTGTGGCTGACCTGGGCGCTCGTGCTCGAAGAAGGGTTGGATGGCGACCTGTTGCACACGGTCGTCGAGGGCGCGGCGCGGGCATGCCGTGAAGCGGGAGTGACGCTGGTGGCCGGCGACACCAAAGTCGTGCCGCGTGGCAAAGGCGACCGGGCGTTCGCCATCACCTCGGGCCTCGGCGTCGTGCCCGTTGGGCGTGACCTCGGCGACCATCGGGTGCAAACCGGTGACGATATCGTCGTCAGCGGGCCTTTCGGGGATCACGGTGCCACGATCATGGCTTGCCGTCACGGACTGTCCGGGTCCTTCCTGGTGTCGGACTGCGCGCCGCTGAACGATCTGGTGGAGACGGTGATGACGTGCGGCGCAGAGATCCACGCCATGCACGATCCGACCCGCGGCGGCGTGGCAACCACCTGCCACGAGGTGGCGGCACGGGCCGGCGTGCGTTGTGTCCTCGAAGAAGTATCACTACCAGTGAGATCCGAAACCCTCACCACCTGCGAACTGCTCGGGCTGGATCCCCTCTACCTTGCGTGCGAGGGGCGCGTGCTGATGTGGGTGGCGCCGGACGATACCGAGCGCCTGCTGAAGACGCTGCACAGTCACCCACTCGGCAGAGACGCAGCCAGGATCGGCCGGACCGAGCCACCGAAGGGTGGGCAGGCGTCGGTCCTCCTCAGGACCGCAATTGGAGGCGAACGCCCTGTGGATCTGCTGTCCGGAAGCGAGCTGCCGAGGATCTGCTGACCCGCATGTGATCCACGCTGCTAGTCGTGTCTGCCGGCGCGTTGACGTCCGGCGACGACGATCGCTACCGTTTACTCAACAGTAAGGGGTTCGTCAACGGCAAAGGATCAGTGCCGTCTGTGGCCGGGCGGTGACATGCTCAGAAACGCCTAAAAACTGCTGGCCGCCACCGTGTCAGGAATGTATAAGGGCGCCGCACCACCGCACGGCGCGCCGACGAAAGGGAGGCCGCAGATGAATGCCCTGCACATGAACCACATGCGCGACAAGGTTGAGCAGCAGTTCAAACCCATGTTGCAGCTGCTACAGGCTGACCTGGTTCCGCACGGGCGCTTGCTTGCCGGCACCATGGACCTGGTCATCGCTCATTACGAGGAAACCTTCCGCGTCATGGACGAACGGGGCAAGAAGCTGTGCTGGTACGAGTTCTGCCTCACGCCGGAGATCTTCCTCGCCATGGACATCCACCCGTTTCTGGCCGAGGTCCATCCATCCATCATGGCGCTCGGTACCCCGGAGGTGTGCTGGAAGTATGTCGATGCGGCGGAAGAGCATGGCGCACCGCCGGAGCTCTGCGTCCTCGACAAGTTCCTGCTTGGGGCGTTGCTCAACAAGGAAATGCCGAATGCCGACTTCATCGTGACGGCCAGCGCCCCCTGCGACAGCTCCCGCATCGGCTATCAGATATTCGAGCAATTGGTCGACTGCCCCGTTTACCGCCTCGATGCGCCGGTCGACGACTCGCCGGAAGCCCACGCCTACTACGCTGGTGAGATTCGCAAACTCATTGGCTTCCTCGAGGCGCAAACGGGCAAGCGGCTTGATTTCGATCGCTTGCGGGAAATCTGTGAAGAATCCAACCGCACGACGGAGGCACTGCTGGAGCTCTTCGAGCTCAAGCGCGCCCGGCCGTGCCCCCATCCCGCTTCGCTGACGTTCAGCAGTTACATGACCCTGCTCAATTCGCTCGGTTCACCGGCGCTGACGCGCTACATCGAGTTCCTGCGCGACGACGCCGCCGAGGCCGTCAAACACGGGCGGGGTGCGGTCGCCAACGAGCAGCACCGCGTCTTGTGGTACTACGTTCCCGTTACCTTCGACATGGAGCTGATGACCTGGCTGGAGCAGAAGTTCAACGCCGCCGTGATCATGGACATGCTCTCCAGTTTCTTCAAGCAGGAGCCGATCGATACGAGCAGCGCCGATACCATGTTGCTGGGCCTGGCCCGCCGCGGACTGGAGGCCACCATGGGCCGTTTGCGCGTCAGCACCACCAAGTTGACCGAGCGCTTTCTGCGGGACTACGCCGACTTCGGTGCCGATTGCGTCATCTTTCCGGCCTCAGTGGGATGCAAGCATGTGTGGGCATGGGTGAGCATGCTGCGGGAAGTCTGCCGCGAGAAGGGTATCCCGATATACGTATTCGATCTCGATTGGATGGACTCGCGCACCCGGCCGGCGGAGTCCATCCGCGCCGGCATCGAAGAGTTCTTTTCGACCGTCATGGCGCAGTAAGGGCGATTTATGGAAGAGCGCATCGATTTCCGACGCTGGGCTGGTCCGATCGAAAACGACTCGGTCAGGGAGTGGAAAGCTGGTGGCGGCCGCGTCGCCGGCTTCTTCTGCGCCAATGCCCCGGAGGAGGTGCTGTGGGCAGCGGGCATCCTGCCGCTGCGGATGCGTGGAACCGGTAGCGAGGATACCTCCACCGCCGACCAGTACTTCGGTCCGGTCAACTGCGGCTTTGTCCGCCACACGCTGAACCGCATCGCCAGCGGTGAACTGGCTTTTCTCGACGGCTTGCTGCTGACCAATAGCTGCGACCATCTGCGCAGACTCTCGGACATTTGCATCGACAAGCAGCTGGCACCGTTCTGCCATTACATCGATGTTCCCCACGTCAACAGCGAGAGCTCGCGTACGCGCCTGGTGGCGCAGTTGCGTGTCCTGAAGCAGCGGCTGGAGTCGGCCTTCGGGGTCACCATTTCAGACGAGAAGCTTGCGGACGCGTTGAAACTGTACAACCGGACGCGGCTGCTGCTGAGCCGGGCATCGCGGCTGCGTGCGGACCATCCGCCGCGCCTCACGGGCAGCGAGGTGCTGGCCATGTCGGTGGCCGCCGCGAGCATGCCGAAGGATCAGTTCAACGCCTTGCTGGAGCGGCGCCTCGGACAGATCGAGGCGGGAAACGGTGTGCCGGCAAGCGGCGGCCCCCGTCTGCTGATCATCGGCGGGGCGCTCGATGATCCCGGCTATCTCGAAGTCATCGAGTCGTTGGGAGCCTCCGTTGTTGCCGATCAGCTGTGTTGGGGCTCAAAGACCTTCTCCGAGCAGGCGGTGGAG
>DASVHW010000035.1 GCA_036382395.1 Candidatus Binatia bacterium
ATCGACCCCAGGGACTGGACCGACGCACAGCTTGAAGCCTACCGGGCCGGTGTGCCGCTTGCTCAGGTGTTAGCCATGGCTGGAAGCGCCCGAAACGCGGTGGCAGCATGAGCCCGAACAGAAACGGCGGAGATCCGCTGAGAAGTGGCAAACAGCAACACCCCTTTGGAGGTGGTAGAAAGGCCGGGCCGCCGCCGTGGCCACTCGATCCACGGCTACCCCCTTCACGCCGGCATCCGGAAGGCCTCTTGCGGTGCCAACGGTGGGAAATCGATGACGGTGAGCAATGGCAATGCAGCAAGGCCGCCCGCCGAGGCTTTCGCGTGTGCGGTGTGCATGGCGCTGGCTATCCGGCGCGCGAAAGACGCGGGGAAGCGAAGAATCCCAAACTGAGCGGCCTAATCGATGGTCAGTACGCGAAGCCCGACACCATTGCGATGATCTTCGAGACCAGGCCGGATCTCAGAGCCTTGTTCCTCCAGGAAATGAACGGCGATGGACTGCTTGATTTACGGCCACAATTGGCGATGGCCAAGGTGTTGGCGCATTACTTCGTCGAGAAGGCCACGCCGGAGGATACGGACAAGTCTTTTGGCAAGACCCCACCAGTACTGGCCGCCATCGATACGCTCAACCGCGTCATGCAGATCGCCGAACGTTTCGTCTCGATTGAGGAGAAGCTCGGGCCGATCACGCACGCGGAGCTGAACCAATTTGCCCGGGCGGTTGCCCAAACCGTGTTTCGGTTTGTGGCCGACGAACGCCAAGCCGAGGCGTATGAATACCTCCGCCGCCAAACTCTCCGACAGGAGGTACAGTGTGGGGGAGAAACGGAGGCCGAATCGCACGACCGTCACGGGTTCCTTCGCGCTTAGAGGTTGAGGGCGATCGCCGCATGATGTCCCGTTAGGCACCGACCGGCGGTTGACGGTTTGTTTCTAGCGCGGAACCCTTGTGGCACACGTGATTTCGCGGAAATCCCATAGTGGTAGGGTTTTATGGGATTTCTTAGTGGGACCGCACGCTGTACTGCTCGTCCCCGCCTCGACGATTTGACTCGGTGCGATGTGGTCGGACGGACCATTTGA
Organism: Candidatus Binatia bacterium; assembly: GCA_036382395.1. NCBI lineage: Bacteria > Candidatus Binatota > Binatia (SeqCode) > Binatia bacterium. The sequence continues at coordinate 1,089 of DASVHW010000035.1, forward strand.
GCATCGTAGCTCAGCGTGCATCAGACCGCGTGCGCTGAACGCAGGACGAGTAGCGCGATCTCCGGTGGGATGCCGATCCGCATCGGGTAACCGTAGAATCCAACACAGCGGGTTACGTACAGGCGCATGTCGCCGCGCGGGAACAACCCCTGATCGGGAAGGCCCGCGAGTCCGATCACGGTGATGGCGTGCGAGGAATCAAACTGCCAGCCGACTTGCCCGCCGTGCGTGTGTCCGGAGAGGACGAGATCAGAACAGCCTGCGGGCAGCGTCTTGAACGTGCTGGGATCGTGGTTGAGCAGAATGCGCGGCACACGGCGACGCGGGCCCCATGCCGCCACGATCCGCTCGTACGCCAGCGCTCGTTGCCAGCGATCGAACTGAAAGTCGATTCCGGCAATCTCGATCGGCTCACCGTTCACGGAGACGGCGGCGATACGATCCCTCAGGACGATCACGCCGCAGTCGCGGAGGCGCCGCTCAAGCCGCTGCGGGTCGTCGAAGTCGTGATTGCCGAGGCAGGCCCATTGCCCGTGCGGCGCCCGGATGCGCGCGAGCGCCTCGTACAGCGGCGCGTCGAAGTTGCCGGCGCGGTGCGTGAGAAAGTCTCCGGTGTGGAGCACAAGATCCGGACGGCACTGGTTGGTGAGGCGCGCCACGCGCAACAAGCGGCGCCGGTCCATCGCACCGCCGACGTGGATGTCGGAGAGATGGACGACCCGCAGGCGATCGAGCGCCGCCGGCCAGAAGGGCAGCACAATCTCCCGCTCTTCAACACGGAAGTCGTAGGACAACGACACGCCGGAGAGCGAGACGCCGAACGGCAGGGCGGCGCCGAATAAGCCGGCCTTCTGCAGCAGCTCTCGCCGCCCGATACACCCATCGGCCGCGGGCGGCGCCGCAGAGGGGGTGAGCGACAGCACGCGCCGGATGCATCGGCTCGCCAGGCGGGTGAGCCCCCCGAACGCGTACCCGAGCAGCAGTAACGCATGGCCGCTGAACCAGACCGCGCCGATCCACGCGATGCCGGACGCAGACAAGATCGAAGGCGGCTCCATCTGCCGCGCGCTCAGCACCTGCGCGACCATGATTGCATCGAACAATAGGCCCGTCGCGGCGGCGGGCCAGACGACCGATCGCGCGACGTGCGCCTCCAGCAGACGATGCAGCCGCACGCGCGCGTAGGAAAAGGGAACGAACGCGAGGGGGACGAGCGCTAACAGCAAGAACGCCAGTCGGTTTCCCGACGCGGCCAGCCACGCGCCGGCGAGCAGCAGCAGCACGTTGAGCGCCAGCTGCCCGGCGGCCACCCACCGCGCGGCACCCGCCTCCGTCCGTGGAAACCGATGGGGAAACGCTCGCATCCGTCTTCTTCACTGCAAATCAAGGGGTACCCGTAAGGCTACACCCGTCGTCTCGCCCGTCAAACCCGGCGACGGCCTTCCGCTCTGCCATTCGGACTGCGGGACGCATCGTGTCCCCTCGATGATGCGGTCGGCTTCCTCGCACGCTCCAGCGGATCGCCGGCATTCGGCTAGGCCGTGTCCAGCTCGGGGTCTCGAAGAGATTGCGGCCAAGCTCGCCGACTTTGGCGACGATCCGGGCCCAAAGGCGCAGCCTCAGGCGTTTTCGGCGCTGGCGAGTTTCCCATGCTCCCGCGTTGCGCGGATCGCTTCACGGATCCGCTCGGATGTCATCGGCAATCGTGACAGACGTGCACCACTGGCATCGAACACCGCATTGGCCATCACCGCGCCCATGGGAACGATCGCGGGTTCCCCTCCCCCCTGCGGCGCCAGTGCGTCGTTGTTCACTAACACCGTCTCGATCTGCGGCAGCCACGAAAAACGCGGCAGATTGTACGTTCCGAAGTTACGGTCGACTATTTCACCACCGCGGAAGCGGACCTCCTCGGCGAATGTGTAGCCGAGCCCCATGGTCACGCATCCTTCCATCTGCATCTTTGCCCCGTCGGGGTTCACAACGAGCCCCATATCCTGCGCGCAGACCACCCGCTCCACCTGCACCGCCCCTTGGACGGCATCCACCTTCACCTGCGCCATGAGCGCAACGTAGGTTCCCGCATCGATGCCGCACGCCACCCCGCACCCTTTGCCGCTCGGGGCCGTCGCCGTCGTCCAGCCGAAGGCTTCGGCCGCCGCCTTGATGACGCTTCGCATGCGTGGGTCAGCGGTGTTGCGGAGGCGAAACTCCACCGGGTCCACGCCCGCCGCTGCCGCCATGACGTCGATGTGCGATTCGCCAGCGAAAACGTTCATGTTCGCACCGGGCGCACGCCAGGGGCCGACACTGAACGGATGGGGGCTCGTGCCGCCACTCATCCAGCCGCCGTATGCGCGCACGCGGGCGTTCGGAATATCGTAACACAGCGCCGTGCCGCGGTCGCCTGCGGCGTACACTTCGTAGTCCCAGAGCGAGACGTGTCCGTTCCCATCGATCGCGGAGACGATCTTCACCACCGCCGCGGGATCGAACGTGTCGTAGAAAAACTCCTCGGCGCGGGTCCAGGCAACCTGCACCGGTTTGCCGGTGATCTTGGCCAGCCGGGCCGCCTCCGTCGCCTGTTGCCCGGCGCTCTTTCCGCCAAACCCTCCGCCGACGTAGGGAGTGATCACGCGTACGTTCCCCACCGCGATCCCCAGCGCCTCGGCGACCCGCTCACGCATCGGGAAGGGTGTCTGCGTCGACGCCCACACCGTCACCTTCCCGTCCTTCACCGCAGCAACGGCGGTGTGCGGCTCGATCGGCGCGTGGGCAACGTAGCCTTTGCGATAGGTCCCCTCGAACAGCCGCGTCGCGTTTGCCCGCGCCGCAGCCGGGTCGCCACGCTGCGCCTTCACCTCCGGCTTGGGCGCCGATTTCAGCAGGTGATCGAAAATGCTCTCGTGGTCGACCGTCGCCGTCGCGGTGCGCCACTCCGCCTTGAGCCGCTCGAGCGCCGCGCCGGCGACCTCCGGATCGGCGTGCAAGACGGCAATGAGGTTGTCCTGCTTCACCAGCGACACCCCCGCCATCTTCTCGGCCGCGGAGGTGTCGAGTTTCGCCAGCTTGGCACCATGCGCCGGCGGACGCAGGATCCGGGCGTAGAGCATTCCGGGGAGCCGAACATCCCCCGCATACTTCGCCGCCCCCGTCACCTTCTCCGGTGCATCGCTGCGTTTCGGCGAGCGGCCCATGACCGTCAATTCAGACGCCGCGCGCAGCACCGCCTTCTCACCCACCGTGCGCGCGATCTGCTTTCCCTTCGCCAGTTCGCCGTACGTCACCTGCCGCGCCGGGTCGCCGACGACCGAGACCACCCCGTTCTCCACCGCAAGTTGCGCCTTCGGCACACCGAGTTTGGACCCGGCCAGTTGCAGCAGCACGGCGCGGGCTTCCGCCGCGGCCGCGCGCAGGACCGGGCCGAACATGCGGGTGGTCAGCGAACCGAACGTGCCCATGTCCCACGGGCACTGGTCGGTATCGCCGAGCACCATGTCGATCGAAGCGAGCGCCACGCCGAGATCCTCGGCCACCATCTGCGCCTGCGACGTCATCACCCCCTGCCCCATCTCGATCTTTCCGGAGAACACGGTCACGCGGCCGTCTGCACCGATGCGGAGATAGGCGTTGAAATCCTCCGGGTAACTGGGGCGACGTTCCTGGGCAAGGAGATCGGAGGGGCTGACACTGACGAAGACCACGATGCCTCCGCCGACCAGCTTCAAGAACGTGCGGCGGTCCATACCCCGGGCAGCGCTCATGACTTGCTTCCCTGCGCGCGGGACACCGCTTCGATAGCGGCGACGATCCTCTGGTGCGCGCCGCAGCGGCAGAGGTTCTGCTCCATCCCTTTCAGGATCGCCGCACGCGTCGGTCGCGGCTGATCGAGCAGCAGCGCCTGGGCGTTCATGATCATCCCCGGCGTGCAGTACCCGCACTGAAAGGCGCCGTGATCGATGAAAGCCTGCTGCAGCGGGTGGGGTGTTCCGTCGCGGGCAAGGCCTTCGATGGTGACCACGTCGGTGTTCTCAATGGCCTTGAGCGGAGTCTGACAAGACCGCACCGCCTTGCCATCGACGATCACCGTGCAGGCTCCACATAGACCCTCACCGCATCCGTACTTGGTCCCCGTCAGCGCCAGATCGCAGCGCAGTACCCAGAGCAGGTTGCGATCCTCGTCGGTGTTCAAAGTGATCGGCCGGCCATTGAGACGGAACCCGATGGACTTTCTCATGCGCGCTCCCCCTTCGACAAGCTCAGGACATGCTTCGAGAACCGGTACGTGTTGGAGGAAATCGTACCAACGATATATCGCCGCGGCAACCGCACGACCGTCGTGCGCGTCCACGAGCCGTCTCGGCAGGCCCGGGCGAGCGTCGACGGGGAACGACTTCCCGCGTCACCAGGAGAAAACGCTGGCCCAAGTCTCCGGAAGTGGGCTACGAGCGTACCAAGGCAGCTTGGTGTGCCGTCCATCTGGGAAAAAGGGAGTAGACGGTTAGCTCCTCCTGCCCCAAGATGTTGTGGTGGGCGTATCGTCCGAAGAGCCGACCTCACCTCTGGCGCTGGTCGCGGGCCGCGACTACCCGCGCAGCTACCGCGAGTTCGTGGAGATGTTTCCGGACGCGGCAGCGTGCGCCGCTTACTTGGAGCGGTTGCGCTGGCCGGGTGGGTTCGCCTGCCCGGCATGCAAGGGCACCGCCGCGGCATGGCGCCAGACGCGAGGTCGCCTGGTGTGCCCTGTGTGCCGGCATCACGCCTCTGTCACGGCTGGAACGATTCTCGACAAGACGCGCACACCCCTGACGACCTGGTTCGAAGCGGCGTGGCACGTGACGACTGCCAAGAACGGCCTATCGGCCAAGACGCTCGAGCGCACGCTGGGCACGAGCTACCGAGTCGCGTGGGCGATGCTGCAACGGTACCGAGTGGCGATGGTTCGTGCGGAGCGGAGCCCGCTGTCAGGCAACGTGGAAGTCGACGAGACCTTGGTCGGGGGCGTCGAACACGGCGGCAAGCGCGGACGTGGCACATCGAGGTCGGTCGTGGTCATCGCCGTCGAGGTTCTCTACCCCAAGGGCTTCGGGCGAGTCCGCATGCGCCACGTCCCTGACGCGTCGGGCGCCAACCTCCTGCCGTTCGTGTGCGACGTCGTTGCCCCCGCCTCCACGGTATGCACTGACGGCTGGGGCGGCTACAACGACCTGCCCAAGCACGGATACACGCGCCAGAAGACGGTGCTGTCGTCATCAGACGATCCCGCCCACGTGGTCATGCCCGCCGTGCACCGGGTCGCCAGCCTGCTCAAGCGGTGGATTCTCGGTACACACCAGGGCGCCGTCACTCCAGGCCACCTGCAGTCCTACCTGGAGGAGTTCACCTTCCGTTTCAACCGCCGAACCTCCAGCAGTCGCGGCCTCGTATTCCGCCGGCTTCTCGAACAAGCGGTCGTCACCGGTCCTGTTACCGAGGACGACGTCACCGACGGCTACGACTGGTGAACCACAACCGGCTGGGGGTGGAGGAGCTAACCGTCTACCCCCCCTCTGGGAAATATCGGCTGATGAGATTTCCACGCTGACTTGGTATGTTGCGCCAGCCGGGTGAACTCGCCGCTTCGGTCGGCGACAACGTTGTTGCAGCCGTGCGACAGGCGGGGGAACGTGCTCAAACGAAGACAACTGCTGCTTGCAATCGTCGCGTCTTCTACCCTGCTGTCGGGGTGCGCGGATGTCCCTGCGCTGCTGCGCCGGCACACGTACCCGCCGAACTTCAAGTACATTACGCGCGAACAGTTACATTCCGCCATGTGGCAGCTGGCAGATGATGTCCGCGCCCTCGACGCGGTGATGCGTCAACCGGGCCCCATCGATGCCGCACGACATGCCGAGGTCAAACGGCTGCTGCTCGCTATGCGGGACGACACTGCCGCGCTGCAGGCGTACGGGCGGCCCACGAATCACCCGCTGATCGGGGAGCACCTCGAGAGGTTTCAGAGTGATGTCAGCCAGGCCCTCCTGGGAGTCGAGGCGCAACCGCCGAGCTATTACTTGGTCGGCTCCGTCTCCGGGGCCTGCCTGCCCTGCCACAGCCCGGACTAGCCCACCGTACGCGATTTGGTGCGAGCCGGGCTTTGGTGAGCGGCTTAAGTAACTCGCTAGTCACCCGACGTGTACCATTCCTCCGACCGGTCGCGTCCGCACAGGCGCAGGTAGAACGCCAGGAAGCCGTCCAAGGTCCCGGCGCTTGGCCTCGATGACGGCACCGGCCTGGCCGGCGACCTGGCTCCGGAAGTACAGGTCAGCGAGGGCGCGAGGCTCCGTTTGGCCTCCGCAAGCCGGGCTGGAACGTTATGTTGTAGATTATGTGCGGGAATCAGGGCTGTTTGGGGGCGCTTTTGGGTGGGCATAGGGCCAAAGTCTAATACATAAGGGATGTTACGTTAAAGAATACTGTAAATCGGCATGCCGTTTGACCCCCAATCGGCGTCCAAGATTGACCCCACCTTAGATCACCTAACCCGCTTCGAACATTGAACTTTCACACCGCCCGCTGGGGTCACGATTGGACGCCGAAAGGGGTCAAACTTGGACGCCGATTCACAAACTGGCGGCCTACACCACTTTACGTTCGGATGCGGTGGTGTTCGGGGTGGGCGCCAGTCCCACAATCGCGGTCCCGTTTGCGCTGTTCGCAGAGGCCACATTCCCGGAGCGGCTCAAGAAGCTGCGGCTGGCACGCGGACTGACACAGAAGCAGCTTGCACGGGAGGCAGGGCTCGCGCAGGATCTGGTCTACCTGCGGGAGCGCGAGTACCGCCGGCCGCGGCGGCGGTCGCTGGAGCGGGTCACCGCGGCCCTCGGGGTGTCGGCCGATGACCTACTTGCCGGCGCTGGCCGCGGTGGCGCTCAACGGTCGGGCAGAACGTTAAAACCAGCCACCTCGCCACCGAGGATGGCCGGAGGGCCAAGCGAACACGCTACTACCCCCCGGCCTATGGCCGCGGCGTCATCGTGATGCTCCGGTGTGTTCTCGTTGTCTGGCTTCTTCAGGCCGCCGGCGCTCCGGAAACGGCTTCGTAGAGAGTGTCAACGGGCGGTCCGCCGGTGACGCCTACTTGGCCGCGAGGTTCGCGTCGCACTGCAGGAAGCGCGACTGGCGCAGCCAGCGGGGATCCGGATAATACGCGAAGAGAGCCGTGCCCTCCTTGATGTGCCGCACGATTTGCGGAAGCACGGCGCGATCCACCGCGGGGCAGCCCCAGCTGCGGCCGAGCTGGCCGAAGCGCTGCACCACGCGCGGGTTGACGTAGGCGGCGCCGTGCATCACGATGCGGCGCTCCTCGGCGCGGTCGTTGATCCCCAGCTCCAGGCCGATCAGCCGCAGCGACTCGCCGTGCCGGCCGTCGTAAACGTCGTCGGTGCGGAACAGCCCGAGGCTCGACTGACGGGACTCCGGCCGGTTGGAGAAATCCACCGCGTACGCCTCGCCGCTGTTCTGTCCGTGCGCGACGAGTTCGTGGAACAGGACCTGGCGTTTCGCCAGGTCGATCACCCAGAGCCGCTTCTCGGTCGACGGCAGCGAGTAGTCGATGACGGTGAGGATAGGGCTGTCGAACTGACCTTCCGCCCGGCCACACCGGTACGCCCGCATCGCCAGATCCAGAACCTCGCGACGGGGCCACTCGGCCGGTGCGGCGGGCAATCGCTGCACCTCGCCCTGCCAGGCCCTCGGCTTCGAAAAACGGGAGCCGCGCGTTCGCGCTGACGAGGCGCCGGGCAGCACGCAGCAAAGGACGATTACCGCCGCGGTTCTCCACATCCACCGATTCATTTCGACTCCGCTTCAACCTCGACCGTGACGGGTGCTGGAGTTGGATACGGATACGGCGGACCTTTTGCAAGTACCGCGTCGAGTCGCGCATCGTGCCCGTAGATATCCTTGAAGAAATGCGTCGTCCCGTCCTCGTCGACCACGACCGTGCTGTAGAGCAGGTAGACCCCGACCGGCCGCTCCAGATACACACGCCGGTTGTTCCGGCCGCTCTTCATGGAGGTATCGATCGCCTCGCGATCCCACTTGCCCTGCCCGCGGAGCACGAATTCCGCCAGCGCCGCCGCGTCGGATACGCGGATGCATCCGTGGCTGAAATCGCGCCGGCTTTTTGCGAACAGTCTCTTGGTCGGTGTGTCGTGCATGTAGACGTGGAACGGGTTGGGAAAGACGAACTTGAGTAAGCCGAGGGCGTTGTCGTCCCCGGGGCGTTGCCGGATGCGGCCGTGGTGAAACTCGAAGTGGTGCCGGGAGAAGTAGGCCGGATCCTGCTCTGAATCCGGCAGGATTTCTTTCTGCGCAATCGTGGGCGGCACATCCCAGTACGGGCGAAACACGAGGTACTGCATGCGGGCGTGCAGCACGGGCGTCTCGTGACGCAGAGAGGCCGAGCCCACCACGGCGCGCAGCTGCAGCGCCGGGCTGGTATTCCCGCGGTAGTATCCGCGCAGCTGGAACTCGGGCAGATTGACGACGACGAACGCCTCGTCTTCCGGCGGCGGCAGCCACCGCAGCCGCTCCAGCGCCAGTTCGATCTGCCGTACCCGGCCCGCCGGAGAGATCTGCAGCTGGCTCAACGTCGCCTCGCCGATGACTCCGTCCGCGCCGAGGCCCTGGCGCTCCTGAAACCGCCTCACCGCCTGGACCAGGTCGGGATCGTACACGCCAGCGTTCTTTGGCGCTTGGGCGGCGCTCGGCAGGTCGCCGATGGCGCGCAAGAACTCCCGCAACGGTCCAACGCCCGCGTGCGACTCGCCCGGGTGAAGCTTCGGCAGGTCCGGAACCTGCGGAAAATCGGTGCGCGCGGCCAAATCGCGCCAGTGCGCCAGCGCCGTGATGAGAGACGCGAAGAGCGCAAACTGCGGATCGAGCGTGGCCAGAAGTCGCGCCGGCGCTTCCGCCGCCGGCAGTTGCGACACGAACGCCACCGGGTCGAACCGCCTGGCCTCCATCTGGAGGGCGAATCCGACGGCGCGGGGCGGGACGCGCCCGAGGTGCGCGTCGGAGATGTAGCGGAGGACGCAGACCGTCAGTGCGGTGTCGAACGCTCCGGCGTCTCCGGCCGCTGGCGGCGTGGCGGAATCGAAGCGCGCCGCCTCCTCGCGCAATCGTGCCGCGTCGTAATCCTCCGGCGACAGCCCGCGCCGGTCCGCCTCGGACAGCGCGCGGAGGATCTCTGCTGCCTGACTGGTCGGCTTATCGCTGCGCAGCCAGAGGGGGCGGAAGTTCGCCGCTTCGTACAGTCGCCGGGTGGAATCCTGCCGGTCGGAGAAATCCGGCCGATGCAAAAGCGGCTGCCGGCCCGCTTCGACGATGCCGCGAATGGCCGCTACGATCGGTTCCTGCGCCGGCGGCGTTTCGCTTTCCGCGCCCTGCGCGGCGAGGCGAAGGAGGCAGATGGAAACGAGACAGCAAACCAACCTGGCAGAAGGCCCCCGCCGAATCGCCGCCGGTCCCCACCCTGCGGCACTGTCGAGTCCACCAACCATAATCCGATGCAGCATGCTCAGAAGAGCGGGGCTGTTGCAAGACGAAAGAAGTGGTGTGATCGACACGGGGTGGCCGCCCGAACGGCGAGGTGAGGGAGGTGCGAAGAGGGGGACTTGAACCCCCACCCGCGCAAGGCGGAGCAGATTTTGAGCCTACCGCACCGAGAAAAGCCCTTGTCCCCCAAGGGCTTTTTCTTTTTGCCATGCCTGTCAATCGGCTTCCAAAGTTGACCCCTTTCGGCGTCCAATCGTGACCCCGGCGGGCGGTGTGAAAGTTCAATGTCCGGAGCGGGTTAGGTGATCTCAGGTCGGGTCAATCTTGGACGCCGATCGGAGGTCAAACGGCATGCCGATTTACAATTATGCTACCTTTGCCACCGATGGATGCCGTTGCGGCGACTCTCTTCGCAGCCCTGCAAGAGTCCGGTATGCCCGAGGTACCCGAGCGGTTCTCGGTCGCACTGGCGCATCAAGAGATTCCCAAAGCGATTCTGGCTGAGATCGACAACTTCATCCGCACCTTCGATCGGGTGACGACCCGGTCCGCATGGCACGAGAACGGACCCGCCTCTGTCCCCGAGATTGCGCATCCGAAACGGGACGAGGTGTGCTTCTTCAGTGCCTGGGACTTTCATCTTCCCACCGAGGAGCCCGCCGCATGGCAGCTCATCGAATGCAACGACAACGGGTCCGGGTTCCTCTTCGCCGCGCTCATCAACCGCTTGTTCTATGAGATCTTCGGGCTGCACCGGGATTCCGCCATAGAGCCACCGCCCGAGTTTGCAACCGTGGCGGACCGCGTGGCCAGCATGGTGGAAAGAGAGACGCGGGATTTCTTCGGCGAATTTCCGAGGCATGTGTTCCTGATCCTGGACGACCGGGAGTCGTTGGAACGCGGAAAGTTTCGCCACGAGCTGATCCTCTTGCGCGGGCTCTTGCGCCAACGTGGCTGGCTGGCGGAGCTTGCTGCGCCCCAGGAGATCCGCTGGAACGGCACACAACTGCTCTGGCAAGAGCAGGAGGTCTCGTTCGTCATCAACCGTTCAACCGATTTCTTCTGGCAAGATGCGGTGTTTTCCCCGCTTCGTGCCGCCTACCAAGCGGGCCGGACCTACGTCGCGCCAAACCCATTTACGTATGCCACGCGCAGCGACAAGCGGCTGCTCGAGCTCCTCTCCCGCCCAGACTGGGACGGACGGCTGGGCATTGAGGCTGCGGAACGCGCGCTGCTGAGTGCCCATGTCCCGGAGACCTTTCTGCTGCGAGAAGACAACGTGGACGACCTCGTGCGCAGCAAAGAGATGTTGGTTTTCAAGCCCATCCACGGCTTTGCCAGCCGCGGTCTGCTCACGAGCTCGCAGGTTGGCCGCACGCGCCTGCGGCGGCTCCTGACGAAAGGCGAGGGCTATGTGGCGCAGCGACGGGTCCCCAAGTCCCGCTTGCGCGGGCCGGGGACCGCGGATGTCTTCCTATGGGCCGACCTGCGTGTGTGGGCCTATCGTGGCGAGCGGTTTCTCCTCTCCGGCCGCGCCTCGGTCCGACCCGACATCCTCGACCTCACCCCTCCCGGCGGTTGGCTCGCGACCTACGCTCGCGCCTGAGCGGCGCACCGTAAGGGCGTTGTCTGGGTAGGCGCTGTGATGCGGATGGATGATGTCGACGCCGACCACCCGGAGCGTTTGATAATCGTCGAGCCGGGCGTGGTTTTCCCCGTCCGGACTTGCGGATGAGGCCCGCCTCTCCACAGGGAGAACGCCGCCGTGTTGCTTCAGTAAATGGTCTCTCTTGACTCTGGTGCCGCCGGTGCCACCTCTCTTATTCGAGCAAGTCCGCCACGTTCCTGAGTGTCGGAGAAGCATATGGCTTGCCACCCGAGGGTCTGGCGTCGGGGCACGAGTGCAAATCGTTTGTCGAGGTATCCGTTCTCAGCAGCGGTAGGCGGTGGGATGAGCAATTATCAGGAGCGCGAGTCCTCTTGCATAGCCGAAGAAGAATGTCCCCTTCCCTTTGACAGGGGCGTACCGGCTATCGTCGCGGGGAAGGTTCTGGAAGACGGTCGGACGTTAGCGGACTACAACATTCAGAAAGAAGCCACGCTGCACCTCGTCCTCAAGCTGAGGTCACAACCGAGTCACGTGCCCCTGCTGAGTCGCGGAATGGGGGTCGTGCTGGTGGCGATGCTGAGTCTGGTTGCACTCCTGGCGCTGAACCGCAGGCGACGACAGGTACCCAGGACATAGGTTGCAGATAGGCACAAAGCGCAGAGGGGGCGAACACTCAACTCCAACCACTACACTGCCACTGTCATCGTCATCATCATAGTATCCCAGCGCCCCCTGAGTAATGAACACCCGCTCTTGCAGCCATCAGCACCTGTAACGATCGTTATCAGCGCACCCGATCCGTCCATGCTGCCAAGCTCGACTTGGCCGTGGTTACGTGAGAGATCGGTAGTGGTGCATTTTCGTTCCGAACATCGTTTGCGGCAAGGCACCCCAGTAGATTATGGGGACCATTGAGAGCGGATTGTACTGAGCGGCCATGATCTGGCTCGTTCTCGTCCTCCTCGTGGCCCCGTACTTCGCGCTCGCGTCGGCGCGAGTGGTGGCTGCGCTGCGCCGCCTTTACGACCACCGCCTGCACGGAGGGCTGCTGGCGGCAATGCTCATCCTCCCCTACTTGCTTGCGACGCTGCCGGAGGCCGGGCGCAATCCGGGCGAGTTCTTCGACGGGCTGGTGCGAATGGTCGCCTACATCGGCATCCCCACCCTCGCCATGCTCTACCGTCCCGCACACCACAAGCCGCTGGATATGTTCGATGTGATCGTGATCCTCGCGCTGTGGTTCCCGATCGAGTTTGACTGGCTGCCCGATGCCTCCGCCCGGCTGGCTCCGAGCCTGGCCCTTCCCATCCCCAAACTGATCGGCGCGGACCTGGCGTTCCTGCTCTTCCTCGTCATCCGTCCGCTGGATAGGTTGGGATATTCCTTCCGATTTACGCGCAGCGATTTAGGTCACGCGCTGCAGGGGCTCGGGGCATTCGCCGTCGTCGGTGTGCCGCTCGGGTTCGCCATCCGCTTCCTCGGGTTCGGCCTCACCCCCTTCCAACCGGGGGACTGGCTGCTCAAGCTTGTCGCGATCTATCTGCTGATTGGCGTGCCGGAAGAGTTGCTGTTTCGCGGCATCATCCAAAACCGGATCGAACAGCGCTTCGGGAAGGGATGGGTCACGCTCGTCGTCGCCGCCGTCATCTTCGGCGCGTCGCACCTCGACAACGCGACGAAGGGCTACCCCGTGCCCAATTTCGCCTACATGCTGATGGCCGCACTCGCCGGGCTCGCGTATGGGTGGGTGTGGCGCAAAACTGGCAAGATCACCTCCGCCGCCCTCACGCATGCGCTGGTGGACTGGATATGGGGTGTGGTGCTGGGAGGGTGAGAGCCGCTGTGCCGAAAAAGGCTTAGGTTGATGTCAAATCGAAATAAGGACACTACCCATCCACGCTGCATATAAGACCCTCCGTAAGCAAGAACTCACGGTCGCTTGGGTCCAGCGTCTCAGCACGGCAGTCGCATCGGTACCCAACATCCGGCAGCGCTGTCGGATGCTGCGCAGTGACATCGGCTCGCTGCCAATGAGCGCCGCTTGCGCCTCGGCGTTCAGCGGATCGGTGCGCTTA
>DASVHW010000036.1 GCA_036382395.1 Candidatus Binatia bacterium
CATCTCCTGGGCAACATCGACAAAGCCCGCGAGCTGGGCGGGATCGTGGTGCGATTACAAAGCCTCGAACCCGTGGCGGCGCTCCTGAATTACGCACGTTCGCATGGCGTTGGTCACGTCATGATCGGCCGCTCACATCGACCGTGGTGGCAACAGGTACTGGGCCGTTCGTTTGTGGCACGCATGGTCAAGGACGCGGTGGGTTTCGACCTCCACATCGTCGCCCTCGAAGACGAGGCGGAGCACGCATGAACGTGCGGATGAAAGTGCTGCTGGCGCAAGCACCGCTGGCAATTGCCCTGCTGCTGGTGGGAGTACTCGCCACCGGCACGCTCTCTTCGCTCGGTCAGCAGGCGAACACGATTCTCACAGACAACTACCGCAGTGTGCTGGCGGCGGAACGCATGAAAGAGTCGATCGAACGGATAGAGGATGCACCGTCGCTGCTGCTGATCGGCGGCTCAAACGATCAGCGAATGTCGCACGTCGCAGTTGAGCGCCAGCGATTCGAGTCGGAACTCAGGGTGCAGGAAGGCAATATCACCGAGCCCGGAGAGGACGAGGCCACGCGCAAGCTGCGGGCCGTGTGGACCGCGTACCAGGAGCACTTCGATCGGTTCCCAGCCGTAACGGATACGGCTGCAGCGCGCGCCTTTTACCTCGAGGAGCTTCAGCCCGCATTCGTCGCGGTACGGAACGCCGCCGACACGATCCTCGCCATGAACCAAAACGCGATGGTGCAAAAGGGCGAGCGGGCGCAGCAGACTGCCGAACGGATGAACACGGTCCTGATGCTTGCGTCACTGGCAGCGTTGCTGGGCGGCGGCCTGCTGTCGATCACCATCACCAGCCGCCTCCTGCGGCCGCTGGGGCTGATGACGCGGACCGTCCAGCGAATCGGTGAGGGCGAGTTCGACGCCCGCATCAGCATCCCGGGGCGCGACGAGCTGGCGCAGCTCGCCGGCCACGTCAACGCCATGGCCGTGCGCTTGAGTCACTATCGCCGGAGCTCGCTCGGCGACTTGCTCCTGGCACAACAGGCGTCCCAGGCCGCCATGGACAGTTTGCCGGACCCGGTTGTCGTCTTCGACCTCCATGGCGGCGTCCTCAACGTGAATCGTGCAGCGGAGGCGGTCCTCGGACTGACGGTGGAGCTGGCGGCGGGTGATCCGCTGATTGCAGTGGCACCACCGGCACGGGCAGTCTTGCAATACGTGCGTGATCACGTGCTCAGCGGCAAAGGGGTCTACACTCCGAAGGGGTTCGAAGAAGCGACGCGAATCTCGTTCGCTAGTGGCGACCGCTTCTTTCTTCCACGCGCGACCCCGGTCTACGCCGAGGAAGGCGGCATTGCGGGTGCGACGGTGATCTTCCAGGATGTCACGCGCCTGCGCCGGGTCGACGAGCTCAGGAACGACTTGGTGTCGACTGTTGCCCATGAACTGCGCACCCCACTGACGTCACTCGGCATGGCGATCCACGTCTGCCTCGAACAGGTACCGGGTCCTCTTACGGGCAAGCAGGCAGATCTGCTGTACGGGGCCCGAGACGACTGCGAACGGCTGCAGTCCATCGTCGACGAACTGCTGCACCTGGCCCGCATTCAGGGAGAACAGATCACACTGGATCAACGACCGACGTCCCCCGCGTCCCTGATCGAGACGGCGGTCGAAGCGCAACGCGCCGCCGCCGCGGAGCGGCACGTGCAGCTGGAAACCGCCGTACTGCCCGGCCTGAGTGACGTGCGGGCGGACCGCGAGCGCGTACAGGTCGTGTTCATGAGTCTTTTGACGAACGCGATCCACCAGTCACCGCCGCATGCGGTGGTCAGGGTGCGCGCGCTGCCCGGCCAAGAGGGCGTTCGCTTCGAAGTGATCGATGCCGGCGAGGGCGTTCCAAAGGAACTGCAGTCCGCCGTGTTCGAAAAATTCCTTCAGCCGCCGGGGGCAGCAAGTGCGACCGGCCTCGGCTTGTCGATTGCAAAAGAGATCGTCGAAGCGCACGGCGGGCAGATCGGCGTTGAGAGTGAAGCGGGCCGGGGCAGCACCTTCTGGTTCACGCTCCCGGCCGCCGTGACGGTCACCGGCATTCAGCCAGAAGCCTAGGAACGCCACGATAGTGAGTCATCGCTCCTCCGCTCCTACGTCAAGCCGTAGCGCTTCCGCTTGCGCCAGAGCGTGGTCGGATGAATGCCCAAGCGGGTGGCGGCCTCCTGGAGCGTGGCCGACTCCCTGATTGCCAACGCGACGTGGTGCCGCTCCAGCGCGTTGAGCGAAAGCGGTTGCGAGCGCAATGCTCCCGTAGCCTCCAGCGGCGGTACGAGCAGCCGCTCAGGAAGGTCCTCCGTGGTGACGGCCTCGCCGCGGGACAACACCACCACCCGCTCCAGAACGCTCACCAGCTCGCGGATATTTCCCGGCCATCGATAACGCGCAAACACCCGCTGGACCTCGGGCGTGAGACGCACAGCGTCGCGCCGGTGGCGGGTGCAGAGGATGGCCAACATCTGGTCAGTGAGCTTCGGGAGATCCTCGGGACGTTCCCGTAATGGCGGCAGGTGAATGCCGACGACGTTGAGGCGAAAGAACAGGTCTTGGCGAAAGCGCCCCGCACGGACGTCCATCTCCAGATCGTGGTCACTCGCCGTGATCAGACGGACGCCGGTGTTGACGGTCTTGTCACCCGTGACCTGTTGGAGCCGGTGCCCGTCGAGAAAACGGATCAGCTTCGCCTGAACGGCGTTCGGTAGGTCGCCCGCCTCCTCGAAGAAGAGGGTCCCGCCATTCGCGGCATCAAGCCAACCGTAACGGTCCTTCCAAGCATCCTCGGCATAAGCGACCAGCTCGCCCTCGAGTCGATGCTCGGCCAGCGCGGCGCGCGCAACAGCAACGAAGGGTCCAGCGGAGCGCGGACTCCAGCCGTGGATCGCGGCCGCGAGCACCTTCTTTCCGGTTCCGTTTTCACCCGTGAGGAGAATGGGCACGTCAAATGCCGCCACCTGCCGCGCGCTGGCGATTGCCCGCGCCATCTCGGCGTTGGCTGACTCCCAAAGGGGTGGCGGCTCTGGGGTGTTCGAGGGCGGTTGCTGCTCGTGCCGAAGCGACAGCAGCGGCGGCACGCACTGCTGGACCAGATCAACTTGCTGAGGCAAGAGCGTCTTCGCCATTGGCAC
>DASVHW010000037.1 GCA_036382395.1 Candidatus Binatia bacterium
CGAGACGCGCACCCGGCGGCGCGGTGAGCAGATCGATCTCGTGGCCTTTGCGGATGCGCAGGTAAGTGTCAGCGATCTGTTGCCGACCCGGAAGTGAGGCGGCGAACCGCTCTGCCGACGCGAAACGGGAACTGCGCGCCCATGGGAGACCGTAGTCCAGTGGTCTGCGCGATCTGTGCGGGCGTGACCAAGCCTCGGTTTTCAATATGCGTATGCGCCAGGGCTCGGACCAGCCTGGATTTCATGTACGCAGATCGTGCGACGCCCCGACCAAGCCGCTCCCGGCGCGATGCGCATATGCAAGGGCCCGGACCGGCCTAAGCGCAATGCCAGTAGGATAAGCGGGGCATTAACCCGCAGGGTGGCGCGGCGTAGCACGCCCAGAAACGGGATGAACATCAGTGGCTTAACTGCTTGACTTGCAAGCGAGTCATGACCTATGGGAGCCAGATAGTGGCAAGGTGCTATGCTGCAGGAACCCGCAGGGGTAGCGGATTTCATCGGGGAGTCGAATCGTAGTTATACACGCGGAGGGCTCGCCTCTATGGTCAACCGAATAGACGTATCTTCAACCGCTCTCGAAAAGAGCATCGAACTGGCCAGGGATTTCCTCGAAAAGCTCGTCTTCCCTCCAGCCGAAGAGCTCGGGCTGCTGCTGAGGGACCACGTGGCGCTGTGGCGCTTCAAGAACCAGGTCTCCGTGCTGAACAAGGCAAAGTCCTACTGCGAACAGAAGGGCATTTCTCCGCAATTGATCTCTCCCAAGTTGCTCTGTCCCCTGCTGGAAGGGTCGTCCCTTGAGGCCGATCCATCGTTGCAGGACAGGTGGGCGATTCTGCTTTCCAATATGGTGGATTCTGAGAAGAATGTTCAGAACCACGTGTTTCCGTATGTATTGGGCCAGATGTCGCTAGTGGAGTTCGAGTTCTTGGAGCAGGTTGTCAGGGACAAGAAAGAGAGGGTACGGGCGTTGACGGTCGACCTGGAACAATTTCGGGCGGAGCGGCCTGCGATCCAGGACGCTTTGGCAGCGCGTCTCGCGGAATTGTCGGAGGAGATCGAGCAGCTAAGAGAACTAGGCAGCAGCAGGTGGAACGCCGACATTTGGAAAGTGTCAGCGAAGAAGAGCACGACGGACCGAGAGATCGCGATGTTGGATCTGAGAGAACGATCGCTGCTGCGCGCGCTATCGGCGCCTCAGCTCGTCCCCGAGAGTGGTTTGAAGGAATTTGAGTTGTCTAATATCATCCGCCTTGGGTTAGTACGAACGGTCTACGCTACGCGCGCGGAGGCCCAGTCCCTGGAGATTCCGAACGATCCGAGAAAGGAGTACTTGACGGTAGACTTTGAAGTTGACCTTGAGTCTAGCAGCGAACACTTCCTCACCGAGCTGGGTGAGATGTTTATCGACGCATGTTCGGACGACCGTGGCGCATGAGCAAGTCCTGCAAGGAGAATTCGGAACACAGGGATCGCGAAAGCGCCACAATCCGCCGGCGAGCACGGGGTGGCATAACGAGTCGCTGCACCAGCCGGTCCGCTTCGCGGCCCACTGGTGAGCGCGACGTTGATAGACGAGCGATGGATCAGATTCCCAAGCGGATCAAGAGCGCCCTCCGTCAGTTGGCGGGTGAGGCGCATGAGGAGGAGCTTCGGCACGCGCTTGTGCCTCTTTCGGACGCGTTCCAGCGTTGGAAACGCGGTGATCTGCCGAGCGGCGAACTGACGGACTTGATCCATCGGTTCCACCAAGGCCCGGCAAGGGACCTCTGGGTCAGATACAATTCTCGGATGCTGGAGCCGGTCGTAGCATATGCCGTCGTCACCGGGGTGCTCGACAGAACCAAGGTCCCACCCGAGGTCCTCGACTTCTTGGCGCGCGCCATCCAGTTCTACGAATCTGAGGAACGTGACGTGCCTAAGAAGCCGGAGCGGCCGACGGGATGACGACAGCCGGTGAGGCGCAACCCCTTCAGGGTTGAACACTGTTCGGACCATTGACCCAGGGTAGCTTCGCAACCCTGGGCTATGTTTCGCAACGCCTTCGGCGTAGGGGCATCGCATCAAGGCGCGCTGAGATGGTGTGCCGTCATGCCCGCGGAGGCGGGCATCCATGGGTGGCGGGCAGTGGCCGCGTGCGGGCATGGATTCCCGCCTGAAAATCGTGCGAATGGCGAACCTATGCCAGGCAACTGGATCTGCATGCGGCGCGGAGAGCGCCCCTTCTGATCGCTAATCCTTCTTCACATGCGCCACCACCAGCCGGATGTGGTTGTACGGCACGCGGCCGGCGAGGTGGTCGTAGATGGGCTTCAGGTAGGCGCTGCCGACATCGTCGATTGCTTGCGCGACGGCACGGTAGGTCCGCTGGTCGATCCACGGGTCGAGATTCTTTGGGCGTGCCGTCGCGGCGAAGTCGGTCAGATAGCCCCAGGTGGTGCTCTCGGCGCGATCCAATGCCGTCATGACCTGCTGGATAGAGCAGCCCTTGCCGAACATCTCGAAGGCCGCTTGCTGCTTTTCGTTGGGTGCCTCGACGACCCGGCGCGGGTGGCTGCCGATGGCCGCGTCGAGCGGCAGCTCGTGCGTGCGGCAGTACTCGGCGATGTGCGCCAGAAAACGGCTGCCGAGGTCGGCCAGCTTGCGCTGACCAATCCCTCGCACGTTGATGAACGCCGCCGGCGATCCGGGCCGGGCGCGGGCCATGTCACGCAGCGTGGCGTCGCTGAAGACGACGTACGGCGGCACGCTGCGCTCCTGCGCTACCTGACGCCGCAAGTTCCGCAAGCTGTCGAAGAGTCCCGAATCGACTCCTTCCCAAGACTCTTCCTCGACGCGGGTCTTGGCGACCGCGGCCTTCGGCTGCAGCAGGCGAACGGTTTGCTGGCCGCGCATCACCGCCCATGAAGCGTCGTTGAGCCGGAGGGTCGGCCGCTCGTCCGCCGTACGTTCCAGCAGGCCCGTGTCGAGGAGCTGGTACAGCATGTTGGTGAGGGGCTTGCGGCCGGTGCCCTTCATCAAGCCGTAGGTGCTGAGCTGCTCGTGATGCCAGCGGCGCACGCGTTCGGTGTCGGCCCCCAGCAGGATGTCCACGATGTGCTCGGCCCCGAAACGCTCCCCCGACCGCGCCACGCACGACAGGATCTTCTGCGCCGTCACGGTGCCGTCGGCGATGCCTTCGACCTCGCTCAAGCAGACATCGCATGCGCCGCAGCTGGCGGCAGTGTAGGTCTGGCCGAAGTATTCGGACAGTTTCCGGTGCCGGCACACGATGCCAGTACAGTAGCGCCGCACTTGTGCCAGCAACTCCTTGGCGGCGGCGATGACCTCGGAGGGTGCGTTGGCCTCTGCCGCGCTCTTTTCGATCAGCGATTCCCAACGGATGGCATCGGCTGCCGAGTACAACAAGACGCACTCGGCTTCGAGACCGTCGCGTCCGGCCCGGCCGGTCTCTTGCTGGTAGTGTTCGATCGACTTGGGCATGGCGGCGTGGATCACGCAGCGCACATCGCTGCGGTCGATGCCCATGCCGAAGGCGACGGTGGCCGCGACGACATCCAGTTGCTCGCCGGCAAAGGCGTCCTGAGTCCGCCGGCGTTGGTCGGCTTCCATGCCGGCATGGTAGTGCGCCGCGCGCACGCCGTGGCGGCTCAAGGCGGCCGCCATCCCCTCGGTGTCCTTGCGGCTGATGCAATAGACAATCGCCGCCTGGCCCTGGTGACGGCGGATGACGTCCAGGGTCTGCGCCGCGGTGTCTACGCGTGGCACGATGCGATACACGAGGTTGGGCCGATCGAAGGTGCCGATAAGCAGGGTAGGGTCCTTCAGCCGCAACTGCTCGGCGATGTCCAGCCGCACGCGCTCGGTGGCGGTGGCGGTGTAGGCGTGTACGCTGGCGTGGGGGAAGCGCTCTTTCAGCTCGGCAAGCCGGCGGTACTCCGGCCGGAAGTCGTGCCCCCAGTGGCTGATGCAGTGCGCTTCATCGACGGCAAACGCCTGCACCTGCAGGGGCTCGATCAGCTGCATGAACCGCGGTGTCAGCAGCCGTTCCGGGGCGACGAACACCAGACGATACTTTCCGGCGGCGATCTCGTTTTCCGTCTCACGCACAGCCGCTGCAGGCATGCCGCTGTACAGCGCCGCGGCTGGATAGCCACAGGCGCGCAGGCCGTCGACCTGGTCCTTCATCAGGGAGATGAGCGGCGAGATCACGATGTCCGTGCGCCGCGCCAGTTCGGCGGGCACTTGGTAGCACAGCGACTTGCCGCCGCCGGTCGGCATCACCACGACCGAATCGCGCCGCTCCAGGCCGGCCCGGATGGCTTGCTCCTGCATCGGGCGCAACTCACCGAAGCCCCAATAGCGGCGAACCACCCCGAGGATGTCCTCAAGTGACCAAGTGCGATGCCCTGCAATCTTGTTCATTAGGCAACTCGTTCACATGTAATTGACAGCTACATATCAAATGAGACTATAAAAGGAAAAGCCATCAGCAATCAGCTTTCAGCGGTCAGCTTGGAGCCAAGGCTGAAAGCTGACCGCTGATCGCTGACAGCTTGTCTCATGGTGCCGGCGCTTCCAGCACCAGGCGCGTGGGCGTGCCGTCGATCAGGACGGTGGCCCGGTCCAGGAGTTGCTGGCTGCTGATGCGGTTGTTGACCAGCTCGGTGACGTCGGAGATGAGGAGGTAGAACGCCGCTGCTTCCGTGGTCCCGGGGCTGTCGTGCAGATGGGCACGCAGCTCGGCTTCGTCGGCGTATTCCTTGTGCGCGTACCCCAGCAGGAACGCGACGCCATCGGCCTGGAAGCTCAACGCCCGGAACTTCCGCAGACTCACCTCGACGATGTCGTTCCACACGCGGGTCGGGCGTGAGGCCGCGCCGACCTCGCGGTCGTTGTAGATGATGCCGGTGTCGAGCTTGAAAACGAGAAAGCGTTTGCCGCCACGCTCCTCGACGCCGGGGAGGGATATCGCCGCGTCCACGATCGAGCCGCCGCGCACGGCGTGCCCCAGCAGATGGCCCTCCATCATCACGGCGTCGCGACCGTAGCGGCGCTGCAGGTCTTGTAGGGAGCTCACGATCTCCTTGCGGGCGCTGTCGGCCTCTTGCTGATCCTCGGACGGCGTGGCGTTGGGCTCAACGCCCTGTGCCTGCGTCCGGCATGCCGGAAGAAGGAGCGCAACGCCGATCGCGAGCAACAAGGCAAGGGAGCCGCACGACCGCCGAAAGCTGATAGCTGAGCGCTGAACGCTAATCATTTGTATTGCCCATGAGATGATGTCAAAGTCGATAGTGCCGTGCAACGCAAGGCTTCGTCGATCCTGCCGCAGCGAATTCAACGGACAGTGAGACGCCACGAGATGTTGGTTCCCGGTGACCGTGTGCTGGTGGCTGTGTCGGGCGGACCGGATTCCGTGGCGCTACTCGGTGCCTTGGTCACCTTGACCGAGGCACTCGGCGTCAGTCTGTGTGCGGCGCATCTGAACCACGGACTGCGCGGTGAGGAATCGCTGCGTGACCAACGCTGTGCCGAAGACGTGGCGCAGCGGTTCGGGGTGCCGTGCGTCGTCGGGGTCGCCGACGCGCTGCATCGCGGGTCGAACCTGGAGGCGCGGGCGCGCCAGCAACGGTACGCGTTTCTCTCCGGTGCGGCGGGGGAGCAACGCTGCACGAAGATCGCTACCGGACATACGATGGACGATCAGGCGGAGACGATGTTGATGCGCCTGCTGCGTGGGACGGGTTCGGACGGGTTGGCAGGTATCCTTGCCGTGCGGGAAGGCTCGATCATTCGTCCGCTCATCGAGTGCTCGCGGGCTGAGGTGTTGGCCTTCCTGCGCGCGCGCCAGCTGCCGTTTTGCGAGGACAGCAGCAACCACGATTTCCGTTTTCTGCGCAACCGCATTCGCCATGAGGTGATGCCGCTTCTGGCAGCGATCAGTCCGACGGCAAGACGCAACCTGGCCGCCGCGGCAGAGATTCTCGGGGACGAAGCCGCCTTTCTTCGGGAACACGATGCCCGGCTCCTGGCCGTGGCGCTTGCTCCGGACGGCTCGTTGGCGGTGCCCGCTTTGGTCGGAGCGGCGGCGCCGCTGCGGGCCCGTTTGGTGCGAGCGTGGTTGCGGGAGCGGCGTGGCGATCTGCTTGGGCTGAGCGGCACGCACTTCCGTGCTGTGGTGAATCTGGCGCGCGGTTCCCGGCCGAATGGGCGTGTGCGCTTGCCCGGCGGGCAGTGGGTCGTGAGAGAGTACGGCTGCCTCCGCTACCCCGGAGGGGAAGAGCTACCCGTGGTCGAGACGGAGCACCTGCTGGTTCCGGGCTCGACGGTGTGCCTGCAATCGGGTTGGCGGATCGGCGCCGAGTTGGAATCCTTCGGGGAGGATTGGAGGCGGCCGATGGATCTGCTGGAAGCGGTTGCCGATGCCGCGGCCGTGGCCGTTCCGCTGGTGGTGCGTACGCTACGCCCCGGTGATCGCATTCAGCCGCTGGGTGTGCGTGGCCATCGCAAGCTGCAGGACGTCATGGTCGACCGAAAGCTGCCGCTACAGGCTCGCCGCTCCTGCCCCGTGGTGGAACTGGACGGAGAGATCTTTTGGGTTCCCGGGGTGGTGCGGAGTAACCGCGCCCTGGTGACGCCTGCCACCCGTTCAACCGTGCGCCTGAGCGCCCAAAAAACGGGCGTTGCTGGTACATAATCCCTATGTTACGGTAGCAACTGTTTTTCAGAAGGAACGTATTTTCCGGATGTTGGGGGAATGGTGAGTCAATTCTCAAGAAATGTTGCGCTGTGGTTGGTCCTCGGACTGATGTTTCTCTTGCTCTTCAACCTGTTCAACAAGCAGCAGGTGAAGGAGCCGGAGATCATTTTCAGCGATTTCATGGCCGCCGCAGAGAAGGGTGACGTGACCGAGGTCACCATTCAGGGCAAGAACATCCGCGGCAAATATCACAATGGCGAGCGCTTCAAGACCTATGCTCCCGAAGACCCGGATCTGGTGAAGGTCTTGCGCGAGAAAGGGGTCAAGATCGCTGCCAAACCCGAAGAGGGAGATCCGTGGTACGTGGTCCTCTTCGTGCAGTGGTTCCCCATGCTGTTGCTGATTGGCGTATGGATCTTCTTCATGCGCCAGATGCAAGTCGGCGGCGGCAAGGCCATGTCGTTCGGCAAGAGCCGGGCGAAGCTGCTCAGCGAGAACACGCACAAGGTCACGTTCAACGATGTCTCAGGCATCGATGAAGCCAAGGAAGAGCTGGAAGAGATCATCGCTTTTTTGAAGGACCCGAAGAAATTCACCAAATTGGGCGGCCGTATCCCCAAGGGCGTGCTGCTGGTCGGAGCGCCGGGTACCGGCAAGACGCTGCTGGCACGCGCCATTGCCGGGGAAGCCGGCGTGCCGTTCTTTTCGATCAGTGGCTCGGATTTCGTCGAGATGTTCGTCGGTGTCGGAGCATCCCGCGTCCGCGACCTCTTCGTCCAAGGCAAGAAGAACGCTCCCTGCATCATCTTTATCGATGAGATCGATGCGGTCGGACGCCATCGGGGCGCCGGCTTGGGTGGCGGTCACGACGAACGCGAGCAGACGCTCAACCAACTCCTGGTCGAGATGGACGGCTTCGAAACCAACGAAGGCGTGATCCTGATCGCCGCCACCAACCGGCCCGACGTGCTGGATCCGGCACTGCTGCGCGCCGGGCGTTTCGATCGCCGCGTCGTCGTCAACCGGCCCGACGTGAAAGGCCGCGAGGGCATCCTGCGGGTGCACACGCGGCGGGTGCCGCTGGCCGAGGACGTCGACCTGGCCCTGCTGGCGCGCGGAACGCCGGGATTCGCCGGGGCGGACCTCGAAAACCTGGTGAACGAGGCGGCCCTGTTGGCGGCGCGGCGGGACAAGGATCGGGTATTTCATTCCGACTTCGAAATCGCCAAAGACAAGGTGATGATGGGCGCCGAGCGCAAGAGCCTGATCATGACTCAGGAAGAGCGCCGCAACACCGCGTATCACGAGGCCGGTCACGCCCTGGTCGCGAAGCTGCTGCCGGGTACCGATCCGGTGCACAAGGTGAGCATCATTCCGCGCGGCATGGCCTTGGGGGTGACGCAGCAGGTTCCCACTGACGATCGCCACTCGTACACCAAGGACTACCTCAGCGACAGTCTGACCATCCGCTTCGGTGGCCGGGCGGCGGAGGAGTTGATCCTCGGGCACATCACCACCGGCGCCGCGGATGATATCGAAAAGGCCACGGATTGGGCCCGCAAGATGGTCTGCGAGTGGGGCATGAGTGAGAAGCTGGGGCCGATGACCTTCGGGAAAAAGGAGGGGGAGATCTTCCTCGGCCGCGATTTCAGCCAGCTGCAGGACTACTCCGAGCATACCGCCGTGGAGATCGATTCCGAAGTGCGCCGCATCATCCAGGAGAGCTATCAGCAAGCCAAGGATCTCCTGGCCACCAATGTCGAGATCCTGCACAAGATCGCGGAGGCGTTGCTGGAAAAAGAGGTGCTGGATGGGGCAGAGATCGAAGAGATCCTTCGCCTGTGTCGTGGTGGAAACAGCGCCCCGCCTCTCACCGTCGCCAGCGGTTCAGACGTCCGCGCGTGAGTCCTGCGCCGCGCCGGGGGCGTGAGCATCTTCTGGCGTTGGCCTGCTTGCCCGAGAGTGTCGAGTGTGTTCGCATTTGCAGGGACGCAGCAAGACGCGCCCCTGCGGTTTCCGTACGTGTGGAGCGCTGGTAACGAGAGGCCGGAAAAGGTAATTCGGTCCGGGCATCCGATTTTCCCATGTTCGAGTTACTCTCCAACTTCCGCTTCCGTGACGCCATCGACATCGGGATCATTGCGTTTTTCATCTACCGCATCATCGATCTCATCCGCGGCACCCGTGCCGTGCAGATGCTCTTCGGGCTGCTGGTCGTCTTCATCGCCTTTCTCTCGTCGAAGTACTTCGATCTGTACGCCCTCAACTGGATTCTCGATAACTTCCTCGGCTCCATCCTGCTGGTGATCGTCGTCATCTTTCAGGACGACATCCGCCGCGCCCTCACGCAGGTGGGCACGCGCCCGTTTTTCGGTTCGGAGTCCGGCCTGGCGGGGCAGGATCTCGAAGAGATCATCCGCGCCGCCGTGTCCCTGGCCAGCAAGCGCATCGGTGCGCTGATCGTGCTGCAGCGCGACGTGGGGTTGAACGACTATGTCGAGGTCGGGACGCGGCTGGACGCGCGTGTCAGCAAGGAGCTCATCACCAGCATCTTCCTGCCGCTCTCCCCGATTCACGATGGGGCGCTGATCATCCATAAGGGCCGCATCATCGCGGCGGGATGCTTCCTGCCGCTGACCACCAACCCCCATGTGAGCAAGACCTTGGGCACGCGCCATCGCGCCGCGATCGGCTTGACCGAAGAGACCGACGCCGTCGTGATCGTCATCTCGGAGGAGGAAGGCGCGATTTCCATGGTGCGCGAGGGCCGCATCACGCGGGACGTTGACGCCGCCACCTTGCGGAGCACGCTGCTGAGGCTGCTGAGCTGATGAAGAAGTGGCTTGAGCGCGAGCAATTGCAGGCGGCGTGGGCGGCAGCCCGCACCGCCGTCGCCGACCCGGATCGCATCCGCCAACTGTTTACGCGCAACCTCGCCCTGAAGATCCTTTCGCTGCTGATCGCGTTCAGCATCTGGTTCTTCGTCAACTTCGGCGAACGCGATACGGAAGAGACGTTGAAAGCCCCACTCGAGCTGCGCAACATTCCGGCGCATCTGATGATCATCAGCCCGAAAGCCGATTTCATCGATTTGCGCGTCAGCGGCCCGCGTGCCCTGCTCGGGCGCATCGACCGTGATCGGCTGGCGATTTCGTTGGACCTTGGCGGGGTGAGGCCGGGGCCCGCCGTCTTCCGGGTCGATGCCGACTCGTTGAACCTACCCCGCGGCGTGAAGGTGGTGCGCATTACGCCGGCCCAGCTGACGCTGGAACTCGAGCGCGTCGGTCATAAGTCCGTGCCGGTGCATTTGCGCGTGGGGGGCAAGCCTCCTTCCGGACTGCAGGTCATGGACACGAAAGTCGCGCCTGAAACCGTCCAGGTCACGGGCCCGGCGTCCGACGTGGAGGATGTGCAGGCGGCAAATACGGAACCGTTTGACGTGCACGACGCCCGCGCCGGAACCATCGAGCACGAGCTGTCCTTGGAGTCGCCCAGTGAATATCTGGCGTTTAGCGCCAATCGGGTCGCGGCGCAGGTGCGGATCGAAGAAGTGCCGGTGACCCGCGAGTTCAAGCGGGTGGCCGTCACCGTGCGCAACACGGCACTGCGGTATCAGGTCGCGCCCGATCACGTGCGCGTCCTCGTGCGCGGACCGAAACGGCTGGTCGACGGTCTTGAGCTGGGGGATGGTGCGGTTTATATCGAGGCCGCAGGTGAAACTGCGGGTGAGCACCTGGTGAAGGTCGCTGTGGAGGTGCCGTCCGGCGTACTGCTCGTTTCGGTGGAGCCCGCGAAGGTGCAACTCACCCTCTCGAAAGGAAAACCGTCTCAACGTGAGCGCCGCTGAATCCGCTCCCATCGCACCCGCCCGGAAGCTGTTCGGAACCGATGGCGTCAGAGGTGTTGCCAACGTGGAGCCGGTGACTGCCGAAACCACGCTCCGCCTCGGGCGTGCCGTGGCCCACTTGTGCGCAAAGGACGCGACGGGGCGGCAGCGGATCGTCGTCGGCAAGGACACGCGCTGGTCGGGCGACATGTTGGAGCATGCGCTGGCGGCGGGGATCTGCTCGCTGGGCGTCGATGTGCTGCTGACCGGTCCCTTGCCCACGCCCGCGGTCGCTTTTCTCACGCGGAGCATGAAGGCCGCTGCTGGCGCGGTGATTTCCGCGTCGCACAATCCCTTCCAGGACAATGGCATCAAGTTCTTCGCGGCGAACGGCTTCAAGCTGCCGGATGAGGTGGAGGAGAAGATTGAACAGCTGGTCTTCAACGGCGGCGTCGACCGTGTCCATCTGACCGGCAACAAGATCGGGAAGGTGTTCCACATCGAGGATGCCGGCGACCGCTACCGAGACTTTCTGAAGCGTTACCTCCCGGCCGGCCTGTCCCTCGCCGGGCTGAAGATCGTGATCGACTGCGCCCATGGCGCAGCCTACCATGTCGGTCCGGCGCTTTTCCGGGAACTGGGTGCCGAGGTGGTGGCCATCGGGGTGAGTCCGGATGGCGCCAACATCAATCAGCAATGCGGCGCGGTACACCCCGAGCGGCTGCGGGACGCCGTGATGGCGCAGCGGGCGCATCTCGGGATTGCCCTGGACGGGGATGCCGACCGGGGAATCTTCGTTGATGAAGCCGGCGCCGTTGTCGACGGTGACGAAGTGCTGGCCATGGCCGCTGCCGAAATGCTGGCGCGCGGCACCCTGAAGCACGCCACCGTCGTGGCCACCGTCATGAGCAATATCGGGCTCGAAATCGCCCTGCGTGAGCGCGGTGTACGCCTGGTGCGCGTCAAGGTCGGCGACCGTTACGTGGTCGAGGAAATGCGGCGTCACGACTACACCCTCGGCGGAGAACAGTCCGGGCACCTGGTGTTCATCGAGCACGGCACGACCGGAGATGGCCTGATGTCGGCGCTGAGCGTCGTGCGCCTGCTGGTCGAACGACAGCGCCCGTTGAGCGAGTTGAAGCGCGTCATGACGAAGTTCCCGCAAGTGTTGCTCAACGTGCCGGTGGCGCGCCGTGCCGAATTGGGGACGCTGCCGAACCTACAGCGCACGCTCGACAAGGTCGCGGCGGAACTCGGCGACCGCGGGCGTGTCGTGGTGCGTTACTCGGGGACAGAGCCGCTGGTTCGCATCATGGTGGAGGGCGAACAGCAGCTCCAGGTGCAGGCCTATGCGGAAGAGATCGCCGCCACCATTCGCTCGGAGCTGGTGAGATGATACAACTCGGCGTCAACCTGGATCATGTGGCGACGCTGCGGCAGGTGAGGCGGACGCTATATCCGGATCTGCTGGCCGCCGCCCAAGCGGCTGAACGTGGCGGCGCGGACGGGATCACGGTGCACTTGCGCGAGGATCGCCGCCATATCCAGGACGCGGACGTCGACGTGTTGCGAGCCCGCATTGCCACCAAGCTGAATCTGGAGATGGCGGCCACCGAGGAGATGGTGCTGAAAGCGTGCACAGTCCGCCCCCAGGATGTGTGTCTGGTGCCGGAACGGCGCGAAGAGCTGACCACGGAGGGTGGACTCGACGCGGCCGGCCAGATCGACGGCTTGCTGTCCGTTGTGGGGCGGATGCGTGATGCCGGCATTCGCGTGAGTCTGTTCATCGATCCGGAGGACCGGCAGATCGAAGCGGCTCATCGCGTGCGTGCCGACGCCATCGAGATCCACACGGGACCATACGCAGACGCGCCAACGGCGCCGGCTCGCGAGGCGGAACTGGAGCGTATCCGCCGGGCAGTACGGACGGCCGTCGCCGCCGGATTGATCGTCAATGCTGGCCACGGCCTGACGCTGGACAATGTCACGCCCATCGCGGCGATTCCGGTCATTCATGAACTCAACATCGGTCACAGCATCGTTGCCGACGCGCTGTTCGTTGGTCTCGAAGAAGCGGTGCGCCGGCTGAAGGCACGCCTGCGGGCGGCGCGCGAGGGCTGAAGGCGTGTTGCGTATCCAACATTCAGCCCCCAACCCCCGATTGCCGTCATGATCGTCGTCACTGCGGCCGAGTCGCGCCGCCTGGATGAGCTCACCATTCAACGCTACGGGACGCCCGGGCATGTGCTGATGGAACGCGCCGGCGCCGGCGCCACGGCGGCGCTGCTGGAACAGTTCCCGCATGTGCACCGGCGGCGAGTCCTCGTCTGTGCCGGCAAGGGCAACAACGGCGGTGACGGGTTCGTCATCGCGCGCTTGCTGCGCCGCAAAGGGGTGCGGGCCGAGGTGGTCCTGTTCGGCAGGCAAACCGACGTCAAGGGCGACGCGGCGCGGGCGCTGGCGGCGCTACGCCGGGCCCGTGGCGTCATTACCGAGGCCACGTCGGCACACGATATCGCCCAACTGCCGGCAATGATGCAGGACGCCGTCTTGCTCGTTGATGCGGTGTTCGGGACCGGGCTCAACGCTCCCGTCGAGGGCCGGTATGCCGACGTGCTGCATATGATGAACGCCTCCGGGGTGCCGATTTTCGCCGTCGATATTCCGTCCGGACTCGATGCGGATCGCGGCACGCCGCTCGGGGTTGCCATCCAGGCCGAGGCCACCGCCACCTTCGGTTTCGCCAAAATCGGCCAGGTGATCCATCCAGGGATCGGTTACGTCGGCGCCCTGGCGGTGGTGGACATCGGTATCGCGCCCGAAGCGCTCGCCGAGGTGCAACCCCGCACGCAACTGCTGGAGCCGGCTGACGTGGCGGGTCTCGTTCCGGTGCGCACGCCGGAGGCGCACAAGGGGACGTGCGGCCACGTGCTGGTCGTCGCCGGTTCAAAGGGGCACAGCGGCGCGGCTTTGATGACGGCGCACGCGGCGGCCAGAGCCGGAGCCGGCTTGACGACACTTGCCGGTCCGGCCTCGTTGAACGCCATTTTATCGTCGGGACGGCCCGAAGTGATGACGGCGCCGCTGCGCGATGTCGAGGGCTTCGTCCAGTTCGACGAGTCACAAGTGCGATCGATGCTGGAAGGGAAGGACGCGGTGGTCGTCGGTCCGGGCCTCGGCACACATGAAGACGCGCAGAAGCTCGTGCGGTTCCTGCTCGGCGAGATTGCCTTGCCGATGGTCGTTGATGCCGATGCGCTGACATGCGTCGCGCGCCACCGTGCGGTGCTCAGGACGGTGCGAGCGCCGGCATTGTTGACCCCACACCCGGGGGAGATGGCGCGCCTGCTGGGAAGCGACACGGCCTCGGTGCAGGCGGATCGTCTCGGCACTGCCGTCGCCTTTGCACGGGCGCACCGCTGTACCCTGGTGCTGAAAGGGGCACGCAGCCTCATCGCCGCCGCGGATGGCTCGGTCTGGATCAACCCCACCGGGAATCCTGGAATGGCGTCAGGCGGTATGGGTGATGCGCTCTCGGGAATCCTCGGCGGGCTACTGGCGCAAGGGTTGACTCCTCCGGAGGCCGCCTGCCTCGGGGTGTACCTCCACGGCGAAGTAGCCGACCACGTGGCGGCTGCGCAAGGCCAGATCGGATTGTTGGCCTCGGATATCATCGAAGGTGTGCCCGCCGGATTGAAGCGCTTGCGGCAAGAAATTGAGGATCGCTCCAGAGCTACCCTCTCCATCCGGCAACGGGGTAAGCGGACGAGATGACCTCCTCAGGGATCACTGGTTCCGCCGATGCGCTCCCTTCCAGTGCACGCACCATTCACAGTCACGGCGAGGACGAGACCCGTGCGTGCGGGGTGCGCCTGGGGCGAGGCGTACGAGGCGGGGATCTGATCGGCCTGCGCGGGGAGTTGGGGGCCGGCAAGACCTGCTTCGTCCGTGGCCTGGCCGAAGGGCTCGGCATTGCGCCACGCAAGGTCCGGAGCCCGAGTTTTACCCTGGTGAACGAGTATAGCGGCGGACGCTTGCCGCTGTATCACATCGACCTCTACCGCTTGGCGCCGTCCGCGGTGGACAGGATGGCCATGCGCGACTACGTTTACGGGGACGGCGTGTGCGTGGTGGAGTGGTTCGAACGGTTCGGAGAAGAAGCCCCTCACCTGGAGATTCAGTTTACGTTCGTGGGAGAGAACGAGCGCGTTCTCGTGGCGGCCGCTCATGGCGTGCAGTATGCTGCGCTGCTAAACGCGTTAGGCGAAGGATGACTCAGTGACGTTGATCGTGCAGAAATACGGCGGGACATCGGTCGGGGACCCCGCGCGCATCAAGGCGGTGGCGCAGCGGGTCGCGGCCACTCGCGCTGCCGGCAACCACGTCATCGTTGTGGTCTCGGCGATGGCGGGCGAAACCAACCGCCTCCTCGATCTGGCCGGGAAGGTGTCGGAGCGCCCCGACGCACGGGAAACGGATGTGCTGCTCGCCACCGGTGAGCAGGTCTCGGTGGCGCTGCTGGCGATGGCGCTGCAGGACCTGGGTGTGCGCGCGCAGTCTTTCCTCGGGCATCAGATCCGCATCTCCACCGACAGCGTGTTCGGGCGGGCGCGGATCAAGAGCATCGATGCGGAACACATGCTGGAGGTGGTGAAGGACGGCGCGGTGGCGGTGGTGGCGGGCTTCCAGGGAGTGGACAACGATTCGAACATCACCACCCTCGGCCGCGGTGGCGGCGATACCAGCGCGGTGGCGGTGGCCGCTGCTGTCAAGGCGGACGTGTGTGAGATCTACACCGACGTGAACGGCGTGTACACCACCGATCCCCGCATCTGCCCCAAGGCGCGCAAGCTGGCGCGCATCTCCTTCGACGAGATGCTCGAGCTGGCGAGCTTGGGGGCCAAGGTGCTGCAGATCCGTTCCGTGGAGTTCGCCAAACGTTACGGCGTACCGGTGCACGTGCGTTCCAGTTTTTCGGATGAACCGGGAACCTGGGTCGTCGAGGAGGATTCAAGTATGGAAGATGTGCTGGTCACGGGTGTGGCCCATGACCTCAACGAAGCGAAGATCACGTTGCTTCGCGTTCCGGATCGCCCCGGCCTGGCGGCGAAGATCCTGACGCCCATTGCCAATGCGCACATCGTTGTCGACATGATCATCCAGAATGCCAGTGAGGAGGGCTACACCGACCTTACCTTCACCGTGCCGCGCGCCGATCACCAGAAGGCCTTGGCCATGGTGAAAGAGGTCGCCGCTGAAATCGGCGCGCGCGGGGTGACGTCGGATACCTCCGTCGCCAAGGTGTCGGTGGTGGGGTTGGGGATGCGCAGCCACGCCGGCGTCGCCGCGCGCATGTTTCAGGTGCTGGCGCAGGAAGGCATCAACATCCAGATGATTTCGACCTCGGAGATCAAGGTGTCGGCGGTGATCGATGCCAAGTACGCCGAGTTGGCGGTGCGCGCCTTGCACCAGGCCTTGATCGAAGAGGGCGTTGATGAGGCCTCGGCGTGACCGGCGCGCGACACATCGAAATCTACGATACGACGCTGCGCGACGGCTGCCAGGCCGAAGACATCGCCTTTACGGTCGAGGACAAGCTGCGCATCGCCGAGCGTCTGGACGAGTTCGGCATCCGCTACATCGAAGGCGGCTGGCCCGGTTCGAACCCGCGTGACGAGGCGTTTTTCAAAGCCGCCAAGCAGCTGCGCCTGAAGCAGGGCCAAATCGCCGCCTTCGGTGCGACGGCACGCGCCGGCATCAAGCCCGGCGACGATCAGAATATCAAGATGCTGCTGCGCGCCGAGACGCCGGTGGTCACCATCTTCGGCAAAACGTGGGAGTTGCACGTGCGCGACGACCTGCGCATCTCGAAGATGCAGAACTTCGAGATCATCCACGAGAGCATCGCCTTCCTGAAGCGGCATGTGGACAAGGTCATCTTCGATGCCGAGCACTTCTTCGACGGCTTCCGCGACAATGCCGAGTTCGCGGTCGAATGCTGCCGCGTCGCCGCCGACGGTGGCGCCGACCTGATTTGCCTGTGCGACACCAACGGCGGGCGTCTGCCCGATGAAGTTGCCGCCGCCGTCGATGCGGCGCGCCAGGCGGTGGGTGTGGAGATCGGCATTCACTGCCACAACGATTCCGAGTTGGCGATCGCCAACAGCCTGGTGGCCGTGCAGCACGGCGCGACGCAAGTGCAGGGCACCATCAACGGCATCGGCGAACGCTGCGGCAACGCCAACCTGTGCTCGGTGATCGCCAACCTGCAGCTGAAGATGAATTATAAGGTGGTCAGCGCCACGCAGTTGCGCCGCTTGCGCGAGTTGTCGCATTTCGTCTGGGAGCTGGCCAACCTCGAACCCAACAAGCGCCAGGCCTTCGTGGGCCTGAGTGCCTTCGCGCACAAGGGCGGCATTCACGTCGCCGCGGTGCAGAAGAACCCGCTCACCTACGAACACATCGACCCGGCCGTGGTCGGGAACCGGCAGCGCGTGCTGGTGTCGGACCTCTCCGGGCGCAGCAACATCCTGTACAAAGCGCAGGAGTTCGGCGTCGATGTCGAAACCCTGAAGCCGGCTGTCAAACAGGTGCTCGCCGAGGTCAAGGACCTGGAGAACAAGGGCTTCCAGTTCGAAGGGGCGGAGGCATCATTCGAGCTGCTGATGCAGAAGGGCCTGAACGGCAAGGTGCGCAGCTTCCGACTCATCGGCTTTCGCGTCATCGACGAGAAACGCAAGGAAGACGAGCCGCCGCTGTCCGAGGCCACCATCATGATTGAGGGGCCGGATGGCGGTGTCGAGCACACCGCCGCCCAGGGCAACGGACCGGTCAATGCCCTCGACCGCGCCCTGCGTAAGGCGCTGCGCAAGTTCTATCCGCAGGTCGACGAAGTGCAACTGCTCGACTACAAAGTGCGCGTCCTCGGTGGCGGCGAGGGCACCGGCGCCGTCGTCCGTGTGCTGATCGAATCGGGTGACGGCTACGAACGCTGGGGCACCGTGGGGGTGTCGCCCAACGTCATCGAAGCCAGCTGGCAAGCGCTCGTCGACAGCATCGAGTACAAGCTCTACAAGGATCGCAAGCGCCAGCGCGGCAAGCGCTCCCCGGCGCACAAGAGCACGCCGTAGTGGAGTGGTTGAGAAATTCGGCAAGGGGTCCTGTCAAGGTTTCCTCGCCCTGCGGAGTCTATCGATGTTCTCTGAAAGTACCCTTCGACAAGCATGTCCTGAGCAACGTCGACAAGCTCAGGGTGAGCGGACACACCCCTATTTGATGGACTCTGAGACCGCTCGTGCTGAGAGATCCAACCGCCGGAGACGCCGGCTTGGAGAGGTCATGAACCGTTCTCACGCCCGACGCCACCGTCCAGGGCGATGTCCAACCCATCGCACCAGCAAGCGGGCTGTGTTCCGTACGCCGAAGGCGTTCCGTACCATAGCCCAGGGTTGCCGCGGCAGCGGCTACCCTGGGCAGCGACACCGATTCCTCTGCTACCCTGAAGGGGTTGCGCTCGACTTGCGGACAGCATTCCGCCGGAGGCTAGCTCAACCGGAGGCCTACAACGTGACGCCTATAGGTCCGAGTGAGACCGAGGCGGGGGCCGGACGCAACCCTTTCAGGGTTGAAAACTGTTCGGACCATCGGCCCAGGGTAGCTTCGCAACCCTGGGCTATGATGGATAACGCCTTCGGCGTAAGGAATCGTCCCGTGTCGGTTCTGTCGATTATGGGGCAACGCCCTGGGCGCCGGAGACGGCGCATGTTCATGGGCAGGCTCTCGAAGCACGTCTTCCCGCTTATCCACAGTCCCTCCGGGAGACGGTCCGGGTGAGGGGATTGCATGGCGGACGACTGTCACCGTATTGGCTGCATCAACGGCTGCAATGATCTACTGCGACCATAACGCGACGACGCCTCTCCGACCCGAGGTGTTGGAGGTGATGCTGCCGTTTCTCCAAGAGGAGTACGGCAACGCTTCCAGCGTGCACGGGCTCGGTTCGCGTGCGCGCGCCGCGGTGGAGGAGGCGCGTGCCCAGGTCGCGGCCCTGATCGGGGCGCAGCCCGCGGAGATCGTGTTCACCAGCGGCGGCACCGAGAGCAACAACCTCGCGATTCTGGGGGCGGCTTCCGAAGCCGGCCGGAGCGTGATTGTCTCCACGCCTATCGAGCATGCGTCCGTGCGTGAGCCGGTGGCGGCGTTGCGAGAGCATGGATACACCGTTCAGATGCTGCCGGTGGACCCTGTCGGGCGGGTCGCTGCTGCCGACATCGACGTGACCCTGGGTGACGCCACCGCATCGCTGGTGAGTGTGGGGTGGGCGAATAATGAGATCGGCACCGTCCAGCCGATCGAAGAGATCGGGGCGAGATGCCGCGCGCGGCAGGTGCTGCTGCATGTCGATGCGGTGCAAGCTGCCGGCAAGATCCCGGTGCATCTACGCGGCGTGGATCTGCTGTCGCTCTCGGCGCACAAGCTCGGTGGACCCAAGGGCGTGGGCGCACTGTTTGTCCGCCGCGAGGTCGTGATACGCCCGCTGGTCCTGGGCGGTGGACAGGAACGAGGCTGGCGTGCCGGCACGGAAAACGTGGCGGGCATCGTGGGCATGGGCGAAGCCTGCCGGCTCGCGGCCGCCGAGCTCGGCGCCTTCGGAAGGGCGTGCAGGGTATTGCGCGACGCGCTCTGGTCCGGTTTGCAGGAGTCGATTCCGGGCCTGCAGCGCAATAGCCCGCCCGAGGGCGATTGTTTGCCCAACACCTTGAACGTCAGCTTTGAAGGCCTGCGCGGCGAGGCGCTGGTGGCCGCGTTGGATCTCGAGAACGTGGCGGTGTCGAGTGGCTCGGCCTGCGCCGCCGGCGCGGGCGAGCCCTCGCACGTCCTGATGGCATTGGGGCGCAGCCCGAAGGCGGCACGTGATGGCGTGCGCTTCAGCCTCGGTAGAAGCACCAGTGTCGGTGAGATCGAGCAGGTGGTGAGCCTCACCGCGGCGGTGGCGCAGCGTATGCGGACGGTGCGAGGAAGGGATCGACGCCATGACTGAGCCGCAGCCAGGCGAGCGGGTCGTGGTCGCCATGAGCGGCGGCGTGGACAGCTCGGTGGCAGCCGCTCTGCTCGTCGAGGCGGGATACGACGTCATCGGCATCTCCATGCGCCTGTGGAGCGGTGCCTCCGACAGCGGCTGCTGCTCGCTGGATGATTTTCTGGACGCCCGGCAGGTCGCGGCACGCTTGCGGATTCCATTTTATGTGATGGATTTCCGCGACGCGTTCACCCGCAACGTGGTCGATCCGTTCGTTTCTGAATACGCGCAAGGCCGCACGCCCAACCCCTGCGTGCGCTGCAACCAGTTCGTCAAGTTTCGCAGTTTCTGGCAGCGGGCGCGTGAGCTTGGCGCACAGTGGTTGGCCACCGGGCATTACGCCCGCGTGTGCCGCGATCCGGTCACAGGTCACACGCAGCTGTGGGCTGCGGCCGATGCGGCGAAGGATCAGTCCTACTTTCTGTTCGCCATCGAGCCCGAGGTGTTGGCGCGCACGATCTTTCCCATCGGCGAGCTGACCAAGACAGAGGTGCGGGCGCGGGCCCAGGCTTTAGGGCTGCGAGTCGCCAGCAAGCCGGAGAGCCAGGAGGTCTGTTTCGCGCCCAAGGGCAAATATGCGGCCTTCGTGGCGCAGCACGCCGCCGCTGTGTCCGGTGGCCCCGGTACCGCGGCGGGGGTGATCGTCGACGAGGCCGGCCGGGTCCTTGCCCAGCATGACGGCATCCATCAATTCACCATCGGGCAGCGCCGCGGCTTGCGCCTGAACGCCGGCAGGCCGCTGTACGTGACCGCGATCGAGGCCGAGACCGGCACGGTGAGGGTGGGGCCGCGGGCGGCCACGCTGGCTGCCGGGCTGGTGGCGCACGGAGCCAACTGGTTGGCCGGGGCGCCGGTGGCCAACGGGGCGCACTTGGCGGTGAAAATCCGCTCGCGTTTCGCGGCGACCCTGGTGACCATCAACGCCGCCACGCGCGAGGGGTTTGAACTGCGGGCTGAGAGCGGGCTGTCGGCGGTGACCCCCGGGCAAGCGGCGGTCCTCTATGACGGGCCGCGCGTGGTCGGCGGCGGCTGGATCGAGCGGGCGCTGTTGGCGTAAGAGGTATCCATGCGCGTCGCGGTAACGACCTTGGGCTGCAAGGT
This sequence comes from Candidatus Binatia bacterium, assembly GCA_036382395.1. NCBI lineage: Bacteria > Candidatus Binatota > Binatia (SeqCode) > Binatia bacterium. The sequence goes on from DASVHW010000037.1 coordinate 20,707, forward strand.
CAATCAGTACGATGCGGCCAGCATCGAGACGCGGTTGCGTGACGAGGGGTGCACGATTGTCCCGTTCGAGCCCGGCGCCGAGTGGTGCTGACCGGCGTGCACCTCGGCGGCTACGGCGAGGATCTCGACCCGAAACTGGAGCTGTCCGACCTGCTGGAGATGATGGCCGAGCAAGTGCCGGTGGTGATCAAGCGACGCGCCCAGGCATTGCGCCAGCTCGGGCAGCGCAAGCGTGCCGAGTTCGCCCGTGGTTTCATCGGCCGCGAGGCTCAGGTATTGGTGGAACAGAATCCGGCGGCTGCCGGCGGATACGTGACCGGCTACAGCCGCAACTATCAGCGGGTTGAATTTGCCGGACACGCGGAGATGGTGAATCGAGAGGTGGCAGTGCGGATCGTCGGTTGGCAACGCGACAAGCTCGTCGGACAGATGCTGGGGGCTGCTCCCGCATGACCGAGCGCACCGTCCAGGACCTCGAGCAACGTCTCGGGTATCAGTTCCGCGATCCCGACAACGCCGGCGCGGCGTTGACCCATTCCTCCGCGGCCGAGGCGTCGCGGCCACGCACCGGTGAACGCTTGGAGTTTCTCGGCGACGCCGTCCTCGGCTTGGTCTTCAGTGACCTGCTGATCCAGCGCTACCCCGAATGCGACGAAGGGCAGCTGTCGAAGTTCCGGGCCGCGCTGGTGCAGACGAGCAGCTTCGCGGCCAAAGCGCGGGAGTTGGAGCTCAACCAGTATCTGACCCTCGGGCGAGGGGAAGAGCGGACCGGCGGGCGCGAGAAATCGTCGATCCTGGCGGCGGTGTATGAAGCCGTCATGGGCGCGATCTTCGTCGAGAGCGGGTATCAGCAGGTGAAAGATATCGTACTGCGACATTTCGGCGAGGCGATCGATCGCGTCGGTCAATTGGAGACGATTGATCCCAAGACCGAGCTGCAGGAGCGCATCCAGCGGACGCACCACACCACGCCGCTGTACCGCGTCGTGCGCGCCGAGGGGCCGGATCATGCGCGCTGGTTCGTTGTCGAGGTCGTGCTGGGGGAGACGGCCCTGGCGCGAGGGGAAGGTGGGAGCAAACGCAACGCGGAACAAGACGCGGCGCGGCGGGCTCTCGATGGTTTGTCCGTGCCGTGCTCCCCACCGACGCCGTAAGTCATGGAATTCGCGAGGTTATTTTTGTTCACTTTTTTCTTGACAAATTTCCGCTGATTGTTAGATAATCCCTGCAACTGGATCGAACCTGGGGGCGAGCGGCTGTCGCGCTGTAGAAACTTCACGTATAAGTAAGAATGTAGAAGGCGAAGAAAGGAGCCAGGATGATGATCAGAAAAGGCATGATGTTTGGAGGTTCGGTGGCGGCGATAGCGCTGTTCGCGGGATCGGCATTGGCGGCGGCGGGGCCAACCCCCACCCCACTTGCTTTCCCGTTTCCACAGACGGGCGCCACGTTGTTCAAGACGACCTTTGCGCGCGCTGAGAATGCGTGTGCGCCTCGCCCCGGTCCCTGGGGCGTCGGAGTTGTAACGGTGCAAGTCACTGGCGGCACAAACGGAATGGAAATGGGATGCGTGGCGGACCCGAACAACACGAGTCCGATGCACTTCGGCAACGCCCAGCTCACGCTCCACAAGGCGCACGGCAAGTACATTCTGAATGGCACCAAGTTTCCGCTTGGGACGCAGGTTGACCTCGTCCTCTCGGTGCAGGTGACACGGAAGCTCGTGCATACGGATCTTCTCGGCACCCAGACCGTGACCTTCCCGGTACAGGAAGCAACGTGTCCGACCGCGACGGTCAACGCCAAGGGTGTGTTGCTTCAGAGTGCCTACTTGGACGACTGCCTGTCATACAAGCTGGTAGACCCCACGCCAGCCGCGATCGGAGTCACCAAGTCGATTGGCGGAACGGAAAACACCAAGTTCTCCATGGTCAACATTGAGGTTCAATCGGCGACGATAAAGGATCACGTGACCGGCCTGACGATCGGCGCCGCCGGTATCGTTCGCTAGTCGGAACTGCTCTCTCCTGGCACCACTTCCTACGCGCTGGCCAGCGGC
>DASVHW010000038.1 GCA_036382395.1 Candidatus Binatia bacterium
GCTTACTGATGAGATCGTTTCCCAGCAGGATCGACGTCGGTCGCTGCGGGCGCACCACGATAGCCGAACCGGATGCTTCGATATCGTCACCCAGATCCCGCTCTACAAACTCCCGCAGCTGTGCGTCGTTGCGTACGCGCGGGTTCTTCACCCTCAGAACCTTGCCCTTAGCAGTCCGTTGAACACCCCCACCCGATGCTTCGACGGGCTCATCCTTCGACAAGCTCAGGAGAGCGGTTCCCCGCCCCGACTTTCCATACGTTTTCCGCTCACCCTGAGCCTGTCGCGGGGGGTTCTCCTGCTTTTTCAACGGGCCCTTAGTTCTCGACTGCCTTTGCATAGAGCTGCCTCTCCTTTCGAGCCATTGGCCGGCAGCTTCGGCATAGCTACAGCACAGCTATAGCTCAACCACGATCTCCGGGCTCGCGAACAGAGTAAAGACGGGAGAAATCCTTTTACTTCCGACTCATCAGCCCCACGCGGTTCAAGATGATCCTCGTCATGATCAAAGCGTAGGTACCGGCTGCATGATCTCGACTACAATCGCCGCTGGATGACCTGGTCGCGTTCGTCAGTACCATCCGCGAATACGCCACCGACGTGTGGGGTATTCAGCCCGTGTGCGCGAGTCTCTTCCACGACGATCCCGCAACAAGATTCAGGCAAGAGCGGTCCGCTGGAACACGCGGTCGCGCAACGGCGGTGCGTTACACTTTCTCGATCACCCGCACCCAGTCGTCCAACGCTTCCTCATGCCCCGGAACAAGTTGGATGGTCCATTGCCGGTAACCAGCATCCCGCAGGGCGCGGAGTTTTTCGACCAGCACATCGCGGCTACCAGTAAAGGTGAAGTCACGGATCAGGCCGGCCGTGATCAGCGGCTCCTCTTCCGGTCGGAGGAACAGGAGGTGGCCGCGGTGGAGTGTCAGGTAGCGCGCGTCCGCAGGCTCGTACGTCTCGTAAATCTTGCGGTACTTCGCGAGCAGCGGGTCGATCTCGGGACCTAGTCCGCCGGGCAATCGGCGCTCCACCAACGCGTGAAGCATGACAGCAGCGAGCGGGCCGGCCTGGGCTTTGACGCGCGGACTATCGTACGGCTCACCGTCGCGCAGCACGCAGCCGAGAGTGAATCCCGTCGTGTAGCAGCTCGCCACATCCCTGCCTGCTGACCGCCATTCCGCCAGCATGGCTTCGACGTCCACCACCGCCGCGGGGAGTGCGAAGAGGAAATTCATCCACCCATCTGCAATGTGGGCGGTAAGCTTTCGCGCCTTCGGCCCCATGGCGGACAGATGCAGCGGGATGGGATCACGGACATTGATCAGTCCGATCTCCGGATTGAGGAACTGGATTTTCCTAGGCTTCCCTTCACTCTCCCATTCGACCCGCTCACCCGCCAGCAACGCCCGTACAACACGCACGTACTCCGAAAGCTCGGCCAGCTTTATTGGGCCAAGCCCCATGGTGTGACGACCGGTGAAACCGGTGCCGACCCCAAAGACGATCCGTCCCGGCGCCAGCTTGTTGAGCGAGGCCAAGGCGTTCGCCGCCACCGGCGCGATGCGGTTCGAGGGAATGAGGACGCCGGTGCCGAGGCGGATCCGGGAAGTATGCACGGCAGCAGCCGCCATGGCCACGAAGACGTCGGCACAGAGCATCTGGGTGTCGTAAAACCACGCCTGCGAGAAGCCCAGTTCCTCCGCTCGCTTCGCCAGCTTCCACGAGTCAGCACTGGCCGCGAGCGCGATCCCATAGTCCATTTCTTCACCTCTACCGTGCCATCAGTTGCCGACTATCGAGGCGTCCGCCGGGGCTCTGGCTCCCGCTAGATGAGGCTGAACTTGAGGTGATAGCGCAGGTCACCCATGAGATCGATGAAGATCAGGCGATCCGTGAAGCACCAGACCCCGTCGATGCGGGCGAAGCGGTCGTGGTAACGCCCGGCGATGATGATCTGGAGTGGCAGCTCGGGACGCGCCTGCAGCACGGTGTAATACGAGCGGGTGGTCGCCGTCTTGCCGCTCTCGTCCACCTCGATGATCAGGTTGGTGGTGACGTGCTTGGTGCACGGCTTGCCATCATAGAGCATGGCAGAGTTGCGGTAGAGTTCCAGGATGTCATCGGTGCCACGAAATGCACCGTCAAAACCATCGTTGCGCAAGGTCGCATGCGCAAACAAGCCGGCAACCCCCTCGAGATCGCCGGCGTCGAGGCGTTCCGCGTATGTGTAAATGAGGTTAGCAATTGCGTCGCTGTCGGTAGCCATGCGGCCGCAATACACCGTCGCCACGGGCAAGGAAAGCGCACACAGTCGACGGCCGGCTAGATCGTTTCGACGAGATCGCACCGGCCGGGCCGGTCGAGTGGACGCGCAGCAACAAGCATACGGCTATGCGTCACATGCCCGTGACGCTTCGCCGGCGGCGCCTGAAATGACCCTCTGCCGTTCGGATTCAGTGGATTGACAGAGCCACCCGCTGCTCGTCTTGCCCGCGTGCCCACTCGACGGAGAAGCGATCGAGAAGCTTGCGCCAGACGTCGGACGGCGTCGTGTCGAAGATGGCTGCGGCATCGGCAGGGGCTACGAGCCAGTCGCCTCGGCCGATTTCTTGGTCGAGTTGCCCTGGACCCCACCCGGCGTAGCCCACGTACGCACGCAGCCGCTCCGTCTTCCCGGCCTGGCCCACTACCTCGCGTAGCGCCCTCATGCTGCCGCTGGCGTAGACATCCCCGAAGATCAACTGCGAGTCCGTGAGGCGCGTCCGAGAACGCGCGAGCAGTAGCATGGTGTTCACCGCCACCGGCCCGCCCATGAACACCCGGTCGGGCCGATCGCGCAGTTCCTTGATCTTCGGCAAGGCGGTGGCCAGGCGCACGCCCGTGGGGCGGTTGATGATGACGCCCATCGACCCCCGCTCACTGTAGCTGAGTAGCAGTATCACCGCCTCGGCGAAGTTGGGATCGCGCAGGCTGCGTTTGGCGATGAGAAACCGGCCCGTCGCGGGCTTGGTCGGCGAGAGCGCCTCACCCTGCCGAGCCGCGACAGCATCAGGTGCCCGCAGGCAACGATCCGACCGGCCAGGACACAGCCCCGTCGGCCCGGGAGTGCACAGCGAGCTGAGCAGAACACACAGTAGCGGAACGGTCATATCAACGTCAGACTCCGGTCCGATCTCGTCGATCGGTACGCTGCCGTCCTCAGCGGCGTTGGAGGTTCGGTTTGCGCTTCTCCTTGAAGGCGCGCGGACATGCGTGCAGTGACGTCGATTCCCGGATCCGTGTTCCCGCCGGCCCCGGTAAGGATGATGCAACGGACGTCATCCTTCGTCGACGCCTCGACGAAGGCGTCGTACATGCGTACGAGCATGGCGCCCGAGGGCGCATTCATACGCTCTGGACGGTTCAAAGTAACCACCAACACATGGCCTTCACGTTCGACGATCGCGTCAGGCATAGGCTGTAACCTATGACGTCCGTGCGGGCTGATGCAATACCAACCGCTTTAGAGGCACGCACTCCGGCTGCGGGTGCATTTCCTTGGTACTTCCCATCAAGCACTCACTTTGGTAGCTCTTGCCTCTATGTGGGTGCGGTTTGGCACGCGTGCGCGCACTGTAGCCATGCTGCTGGCGGCGCTGATTACACTGAGCGCAAGCCACGTCACCAACACGTTCACCCGGCCCTGTGCCGGTCGCTGCCCGCCGGGCTGCCCGATGCACGCACGTGGCATCGGCTGCCATCACAGAACCGAGACGAAGGTCGCAGCAACCTGCAATCATTGCCACGGCCAGACGACGCGAGGCCCCGGTCTCCGTTCCGCTGGCTGCAAAGGCGGTCCCGACGACTTCACGGCACCGGACCAACCCGCGCTTCTCCCAGACGCGGATGGCGGGACAGTTCTCCGAGTTTGGAGTTGGCTTATCCCTCCGCCACCGACGGTGCAAACCGTGACGGGCGACCCACCGTTCCACCCGCCTCCCGCTCCCCTTCAACAGCGTCTCTGACAGCTGAACAAGACTTCATCGCTCCCGCACGTGAGGCGGCGCGAACGCGCCTGCGCCACGGCATCAGTGCAACCACCGCTGCCGTGAGCACTCAGGGGCAGACTGCATTCGCTCGGACGGTGGGAGAAAGAACGGTTAGAAGGGAGACAAAATGACACGAAGCGCATCCGCACTCCTGCGAGCCCTCTCTGGCTGCGCCAGGATGGCATGCTTACTCTTGGCGCTGGGCACCCCCATGCAAGCACACGCCTGCGATCTGTGCGCAATCTACACTGCGACCGAACAGCGGGAGAGTCGCACCGGCATCCGGGTGGGCGTTGCCGAGCAGTTCACCAGCAGCAACACACTGCAACAAGGCGGCGAGAAGGTCGACAACCCGGCCGGGCAACGCCTCAACAGCTCGATCACGCAGTTCCTCGTCGGATATAACTTCACCCCACGCATCGGCCTACAACTGAACCTCCCCCTCATCACGCGCGCCTTTCGCCGCGTAGAGGGCATGGATGTTGTCAACGGTGACGAAAGTGGAATCGGCGACCTGTCACTCATCGTCAACGGGGAGGCTTACCGTGACGTGACGGAGGATAGCGTCATTCGGCTATCGCTCCTCGGC
>DASVHW010000039.1 GCA_036382395.1 Candidatus Binatia bacterium
TGCGGCAGTATCGGCGCGCCCCCGCCAAGCACGCCGACGAGACCGGCTGGAGGACCGATGGGCACAACGGCTATGCGTGGCTGTTCGCCACCACCGATCTCTCGCTCTTTCGCTTCCGCTCGACCCGCTCGGCCGCAGTGCCGCGCGAAGTCTTCGGCTCCCGGCGTCTGCCCGGCGTGCTCGTGGTCGATCGGTACAACGCCTACAACAAGCTCCCCTGCCGCCTCCAGTATTGCTACGCGCACCTGCTGCGCGAGGTGAAGGATCTGGGGCGCGAGTTCGAGGAGAACCCCGAGGTCCAGGCCTTCACCACCACCTTCGCGCCATTGCTGGCTCAGGCGATGAGCCTGCGCCGGCTGCCAATCCCCGCTGCCCAGTATGACGCGCAAGCCGGCGCCCTCAAGCAACACATCATCGACGCCGCTGACGCGCAGGCCCAACACCCCGGCATCCACCGCATTCAGGCCATCTTCCGCGACCACGCCCAGCGGCTCTACCACTGGGCCGCCGACCGTCGCGTGCCCGCGGAGAACAATCTCGCCGAGCGCGAGCTGCGTCCCCTCGTCATCGCGCCTAAGGTCAGCTTCGGCTCGCAATCCGAAGCCGGTGCCCGCACGCGGGAGACGCTCATGACGGTGCTGGCCACTCTACGTCGACGCTTTGCGGATTTTGAGGCACGCTCCAAACGCGCCCTGGATGAACTTGCGCGCAAGCCGACGGCAGATCCCTACACGCTGCTCTTCCGCAACCATTCGCCGCCGTGAGCCCGCTCTCGCTCAGACATCCGCGAGTCAGCGCCACCAAGACTGAGGGGTTACGCGATGCGCCAGGTTTGCCTATTATTCAAACAAAAATCCAGGTAGACTGAATCTGCATGCATACGCCGTCTCCATCGATGCGCGACTTGGTCCGGCGATTGCGGGCTGTCAGCCAGACCGCCTCCGATCCGCACGTCCATGAAGCGGCGGTGGTGATTGAGAAGCTGCGGATTTCCCTGACAAGATTCGCCGGCGCCGACGGCTTCGCATCGCTCCTGCGGCGAGCGTTGATGCTGGCCAGCGCGGACGTGCCTTCCCTGCAAAGCGTCAAGGTCGGTGCGGACGGTCGCTTGGAAGGAATTGAACAACTCGCCGCTGAGACGGGCACTGGCGCGGCGCGCGCGGGGGGTGAGGCGGCGGTCGCGGTCGCAGCGCATCTGCTCGAGCTGCTGGTCACCTTCATCGGCGAACCCCTCACGCTGAGGCTGGCGCGCGAGGCCTGGGCTGACACATCTCTGGACGAGTACAATTCAAGAATCGAGGCGGATTGATGAGCATCCAAGGGAAAGACCAGGGAAAAAATCAAGGCAAGGACCGAGTGAGCATTCGGCAACTGCCCGTCGGCGTGCCGGGCCTTGATCAAATCCTCGGCGGCGGCCTCCCCGAGTACTCCTTCAACATCATCGCCGGCGCCCCCGGCTCCGGCAAGACCACGCTCGCGCATCAATTCATGTTCGCTAACGCCAGCCCAGAGATGCCGGCGCTGTACTTCACCGTGCTGGGCGAGCCGTCCATCAAGATGCTGCGCTACCAGCAGCAGTTCACGTTCTTCGACGATGCCAAGATGGACGGTGGGATCCGCTTCGTTAACCTCAGCCAGCTCGTTTTGGGCCATGACCTCGGAGCGGTCCTCGATGCCATCATCAAGGAGGTCGAAGCCTCCAAAGCGCGCATCGTCGTGGTGGACTCGTTCCGCACCGTGGTGCGCAAGGCGCTGACCAACGCGAGCGAAATGGAGCTCCAGGGCTTCGTCCAGCGGCTGGCGCTTCACCTGACCAGTTGGCAGGCCACCACGTTTCTGATCGGCGAGTACGTCGAAGGCGAGCTGCGCGACAATCCGGTCTTCACCGTGGCCGACGGGCTGTTCTGGCTCTACCAGAGCATCGAGCGCAGCTCGATCGTGCGCAAGCTGCAGGTTATGAAGCTCCGCGGCCAAGAGTCCGTGCCCGGCTTGCACACTTTCCGCATCACCGAGGATGGCCTACAAGCCTTCCCGCGCACCTTCGGGTTCGTCGGAGAAGCAGGGCAGATCAAGGGCCGGCGGCGTCTTTCCACCGGGATCAGCGAACTCGATGCGATGATGGGCGGCGGCCTCCCCGAAGGCGACAGCCTGCTCCTGGCCGGACCTTCCGGAGCGGGCAAGTCGATACTCGCCACGCAGTTCATCGCCGAGGGTTTGCGCCAAGGCGAGCCGGGGATCGTGGCCGTCTTCGAGGAGATACCGGCCGAGTACGTGCAGCGGGGCGCCATGTTGGGCTTTGACTTCGAGACGCCCCAGAAAGACGGCACGCTCAAGATCATCTACCTCCGGCCGCTGGACCTCTCCGTCGATGAGACGGTGCACGAGATCGTCAGCAGCGTTAAGAAGCTCGGCTGCAAGCGGCTGGTCATCGACTCGCTGGTCGGCTTCGAGATGGCGCTGGCCCCCGGCTTCCGCACCGACTTCCGCGAGTCGCTGTACCGCATGATCGCGGCCCTCACCCGCCTGGGCGTGACCATCGTCAGCACCGTCGAGACCGAGGAGAACTTCACCTCGATGGACCTGAGCAACTTCACCGTTTCGTTCCTGGCCGACGACATCGTGCGCCTGCGCTATGTCTCGATCAAGGGCCAACTCCGCAAGATACTCCTGGTGGTGAAGATGCGCCGCAGCGAGCACAGCATCGACATGTGCGAATACCAGATCACCTCCAAGGGGATGGTCATCGGCCAGCCGTTGCGCGGCTACCGCGGCCTGACCAGCGGCATCCCCAGTCCCTGGCCGCTCCATTCCGATGACATTCCGCAACTGCGCGCCGAGGCTGAAGGAGATGATCCCACTGGATAGGCCTCCAACAACAGGCCCCCCGGCCCCCCAAGCCGACCGCGCTTTTGAGCAGCAGCTGCGCGAGATGAACGAGGCGCTCCTGTTGTCTTTGGTCCGCCAGCAGGAGTTGGCTGAGCAGGCGCTGCAGGCCGAGCAAAAGTTGCATGAAGATGAGCGCGTGCGGCAACGGCAGCTTGAGCTGACCAATGCCACGCGGGTGAGCACCGTCGGCGAACTTGCCACCGGCCTCGCGCACGAGCTCAACCAGCCGCTCTCGTCGATTTCCAACTTGGCGGAGGCCTGTAGCCAGTATGTGAGGGCCGGGACCATCGATACGGCCAAGCTCCTCGGGCTCTTGTCGGACATCGCCAACGAATCCATGCGGGCTGCCGGGATCGTCGCCCACCTCCGCAGTTTCGTCGACAAGGGCGAAGCGCAGCTCGATCCGGTCGACCTGGGCAAGATCGTGGGTCACGTCCCCCACCTGATGCTCCGGGAGCTGGAGCGGGCCCGGATCGCGCTACGCATCGATCTTCCGGCCCGGCAGTTGCGCGTCGATGCCGATCAGATTCAGATCGAGCAAGTGATCGTGAACCTCACCCAGAACGCCATGGACAGCATCGAGGAAGCCGACGGCCCCCAGCGCCTGATCGAGCTGAGCGCCCGTTCCGTCAACGGAATGGGCGAGGTCAGCGTCCGGGACACCGGCACCGGCGTTTCCGAGCCGACCGCCGAACGGATGTTCGAAGCTTTCTTCACGACCAAGACAAAGGGACTCGGGATGGGCTTGGCGCTCAGCCGCTCCATTCTCGAAGCGCACTGGGGCCGCATCTGGATGGAAGCCCCATCGGATGGCGGACCGGGAACCGTCGTGCGCTTCTCGATACCGCTGAAAGGACCGAAACTACGACGTAAGGATCGGACTGTGTGACAGAAGGAGCTGCAACGGTTTTCGGATGCTCCTGTGACATCCACTCCCAGCTGCCGGTCCCCCGAAGTGAAGACGGGCGCCTCTCTCCGGGGGTAACCATAGTTCCAGGTGATTGGGAAGGCACTGAAGTAGGACGTGAAGTAGGACGCCTCCGTCGGGCGTTGCCGGTCAAATCGCAATGCGCTCGATCTCGTCGAGCGTGATCTGGTCGGTGGTGCTGTCGTAGAGCTTGGTCGTGCGCGGTGACTCGTGCGCGGCGATCTGTTGCGCGTGCTCGAGGTGCCGCCGTTTTCCAAGTAAGCTGTGATGCCCGTGGCACGGAACGTATGACACCCGAGCTTCGTCTTGATGCCCGCGTCCTTGGCGCGCTGGCGGATCATTCGCCACGCATCAGCTTGCGCCATGTGCGCCAGTGAGAGCGGCCGACCGACGGCCACCGCGAAGGTTCTAAACAGCGGCCCCTTCTTCTCGTCACGGATCCCGGCGGCATCGAGGTAGGCGTCGATGTACTCTTCGAGCGCGTGGTGCACGGACACGACGTGCTCCTTGCCGCCCTTCTCGTGCAGCCGCAGCTTCCAGCGCTTCCCTTCGGGGTAGTAGTCCTCGATCTTCATCGCGAGCGCGGCGCCGATGCGCGCAAATGAGTACACGAGTGTTCCGATGAGCGCGCGATCGCGCAGGCCCGCGAGCGACGTCGTGTCAATCGCATCGAGCAGCTCGCGAGTCTCCTCGCGCGTGAGCACTGGCGTCTTGCCGCGCTTGATGACGTGCTTCGGCCCGCGCACCGAGTGCGCCGGGTTCGTCGGCATCACCTGACCCACCACCAACCAATCGAAGAGCATGCGTACGGCCGCGAGCTCCTGCTTCACGGTCGGCTTTGATTGCGTCTGCAAGCGGTGTTCGAGATAGGCGGCAACGATGGTCGGGTGGATCTGCTCGAGCTGGTGTATCCGCCGGGCGTCGCACCACCGAAAGAACTCACCGACGCTGCGGCCGTAGGCCCGGCGGGTGTTCGGGTTGCGGATGTTGGCGGTGAAGAATTCGATGAAGCGCCACGCGGCGCGATCGCCGGCGCCAGCGATGAGCGAAGGACGTTATCATGCGTAGGCGACAGGGCGACTCACCTGGCGGCGCTGGCGCGCATCACAACCGTGGGACCGGAGGGTGACGTTCTTGCGTGCACACGTCGGCGCTGAGGGTGGCACGTTGACTCGCGTTGTAGTTTGGTATTAAGTACCACGCGTGTCCATGAACCGATCGGACCATGGAACCACCACGCTGAGGGCGCTGGAGGCGGCGTGCCGACGGCACGGCGTGCCGCTCACGGTACAGCGCCGCGTGATTCTGCAAGCCCTTGCCAGCCGTGACGACCACCCGACACCCGACCAGATTTTAGAACAGGTGCGCGCGCGCCTCCCGGAGGTCTCCCGCACCACCGTCTATCGGGTGCTCGATACGCTCGTGAACCTTGGGCTCGCCGTCAAAATCTGCAGCCCAGGCACCAGCGCGCGCTTCGATCCCAAGACTCACCGTCATCATCATCTCGTGTGCCTGCAGTGCGAGAAAGTCATAGACTTCGAGGCGCCCGCGCTCAACTCCCTGCCCCTTCCCGATGCGAAAGCGCACGCGTTCGACATCCACGACTACTCGGTCCATTTTCGTGGCCTCTGCGCGGCCTGTAAGGGGCAGCGGGCTGACCCGAACCAGAAGCGCCAGCGGCGGCCACCTGCCAAGATCAAGGGGAAGACCCGATGAAGAAAAGCAGCGGAACACCCCGAAGGCGTGGCAACGCTGCACGCAGTGACGCAGGCGCCAGAGCCAGACAACATCGCTCGGCTTGTACCAACCTCTAAAACGAAAGGAGCACCAGCAATGAAACGACCATCATGGAGCGTCAGACGGACGATATACACCGGTGTGTATGCTGCTGCCCTCGTCCTTCCACTCGCGGTGGCGGCGGAAGAGCCGGCGAAGAACTCCAGCTACGCGCCCGTCGCCATCGGCGAGGACTTCAGCGCGATCATGGCGCGCATGAAGGCGGCCAAAGCCGGGGTGGAGAAGCGGCAGGCCGATCTGCTCAAGGAACGCTACGACCTGAGCAACCGGCCGGCGAAGGGCGTCACCATGTCGCGCGGCAAAGCGGTCCAGGAAGGGGTCCGCGCGACGCTGTCAAAAGGGGTGACCTGGGAGGCGCTCGCCGCGATGAGCCCCGATGAGATCCGGGACAAGGATACCTTCCCCGCAGGTTTCCTGCCGCTCCCTCATCCAAATCACCCCGAAGGTGGTATGCTCTTCCCCAAGTTCCACATCGACGAGATCAAGAAACAGGAAGGCCGCGATCTCACCCGTTTCGACCTGGACTTCGACCTGCCTGATCACTTCCTCCCGGAGTTTCCAGCCCCGATCTACTTGACGACACGCCCCGATCTCGGTGACGTATCGAAGGGCAAGCTCCTGACCGTCGACAATTACTACGAGCTGTTCAATGGGATCTTGAACCCGAAGCAGATCGACGGCCTCCGCCTGCTGCTCACCCCCTTTCCACAGCAGCAGTTCAACCAAACCGAAGACCGCCGCTCCGAGCGGCCGAGCCGGGGCGTTGCCTGCTTCGACTGCCATGCAAACGGCCACACCAACGCCTCCACGCATCTCGTCGGCGACATCCGCCCGCAGGAGTTCCGCCACCGCATCGAGACCCCGTCGCTGCGGGGTGTGAACATCCAGCGTCTCTTCGGCTCCCAGCGGGCACTGAAGAGCGTTGAAGACTTCACCGAGTTCGAGCAGCGCGCCGCCTACTTCGACGGGGATCCGGTGACCGCCACCAAGAAGGGCGTCAACATCCTCGAACGCGCCAGCCAGGTCCACGACATGGCGGAGTTCCAGGAACTGCTCGACTTCCCACCGGCCCCGAAGCTCGGCATCGACGGCAAGCTGGAGCCCACGAAAGCCACCGAGTCGGAGAGGCGCGGCCAGGATCTCTTCTTCGGGAAGGCCCAGTGTGCCAGCTGCCACCCGGCCCCCTATTACACCGACAACACCATGCACAATCTCCAGGTGGAGCGCTTTTACAAACCGCGCATGATCAACGGCCTCATGGCCAGCGCCGATGGGCCTATCAAGACCTTCCCCCTGCGCGGCATCAAGGATTCCCCGCCGTACCTGCACGACGGGCGATTGCTGACGCTGGAGGACACCGTCGCGTTCTTCAATCTCGTGACCAGCGTCAAGCTCAACGAGCAGGAGAAGACGGATCTTGTGGCCTTCATGCGGCAGCTCTAAAGGTAGGCACCCCCTTCGAGTGGACCGCTGCGCGGTCGATTGGCACGGGAGTGCTTGGAATCGTCCGGTACGTGTGGTTGAAGAACACCTATGCCGGGCGATCCGCAGCAGCCAGCACGCAGGGCGCGCCAGGCGGAGGTCGTCAGGATCGCTGAGCGCGTTCTGAAGACGCCGGTTGGCGTCTTGCAGGTCGCTGCGTCAGACGATGCGATCCTGTACATTGAACTGCCTCGCCGTCGCGGTTCCGAACCGCGCTTCGAGCGCTGGCTTCATGGCCGCCTTCTCCGCCGCGGCGAGACGCCGGTACTGCGGGCTGCCCTTGCCCAACTCCGCCAATACTTCGCCGGCAAGCGCCGGCGCTTCGATGTGCCGGTGGACCCCGCCGGTACGGAATTCCAGCAGCGTGTGTGGCGATTGGTCGCGGATATTCCGTATGGGGAAACCGTTTCGTATGGCCGTCTGGCTGCGGAACTTGGTGGCCCCGAGCTGGCGCGCGCCGTGGGTGCAGCTGTCGGTGCCAACCCCATTCCCATCGTCATTCCCTGCCACCGCGTCATCGGTGCCGACGGCTCCCTGACGGGCTACCGCGGCGGCTTGCAGATGAAGATCTGGCTGCTGCGTCATGAGGGTGCGCTGTTGGCGTGAACCCCGCTTCCGAGCAGGTTGCGAGCGTCGGGCCTACATCCTCGCCGGCGGAGGGACGTTTCTCGTTCACAGGAAGCGCGAGGCTGGCGCTGGCTCTCAGCTATGCCGTCAGGCAGCGCCGCGCGCGGCAGAACGTGACGGACACACCCGCGAATCGGTCACGATAGAAGCCCGTATCCTGTAACACGACTGTAACATTTCCGTGCTAAGCTGCGTCCGCTTAGGACGGTCAGTCGATGGTCAGCGTAGGCGAACGAGCCCGACTCACGAACACAGTTCACGACGTACTTGCCCCCCGCATCTCGAGGCATGTGAATCTGGGCGACTGGATGTTCCACGCGCTGACGGGCGGGTTTGCGCTGGCGCTGCTGGGCGTGCTGGGGTCGATCGTTGTGGTCCTGGGGTACGAATCGTCGGATTCGATCCGGACCTTCGGGTGGAGCTTTCTGGTGACGTCGACGTGGGACCCGGTGTTCAAGCAATTCGGGGCCTTACCGTTCATCTACGGCACGGTGGTGTCCGCGTTCCTGGCGCTGTTGCAAGCCGTGCCGCTGGGGATTGGCACAGCGGTATTTTTGAGTGAGCTGGCCCCGAGCTGGGTGCGGGCGCCGGTGTCGTTTCTGGTCGAATTCCTAGCCGCTATTCCGAGCGTGATCTACGGCTTGTGGGGCGTGTTTGTGCTGATCCCGTGGGAACGGACTTACATCCAGCCGGCGCTGGCGTCGACGTTGGGGTTCCTCCCATTTTTCCAAGGGCCGAAATACGGCATCGGGCTGCTGACGGCCTCCATGGTGCTGGCGGTCATGATTGTGCCGTACATCACCTCGGTGGCGCACGAGGTGCTGCGGGCGGTGCCCAACGCGCAGCGGGAAGCGGCATTGGCATTGGGAGCGACCAAGTGGGAGATGCTCCGACTGGCCGTGCTGCCCTACGGACGCACGGGCATCATCGGCGCCATCATGCTGGGGCTGGGGCGCGCTATCGGGGAGACGATGGCAGTCACCATGGTGATCGGGAACCGGGGCGACATTGCCCTGTCCCTGTTCGCGCCGGCCAACACCATGGCCAGCGTCATCGCCAATGAGTTCAGTGAGGCCACGTACGATCTCTACGTGCAGGCGCTGGTGGAAATCGCCCTGGTGCTGCTGATCGTCACCGTCATCATCAACGCGCTGGCGCGCCTGTTGGTCTGGAGCGTGGCGAACCCGGCCGCCGGGGCCCGGGGGGCGTGAGCATGGGCTACACGCAACGCCGGGTGGTGAGTGCCGCCGCGCAGGTGGGAGCGGCGTTGTGCGCCGTCGCGGTGTTGCTCCCCTTGGTCCTGATCTCCGGCGATCTGTTGGCGAAGGGCGTCTCGGCGCTCAACCTGGACTTCTTTACGCAGCTCCCGAAGCCGGTCGGGGAGGTCGGCGGGGGGATGGCGAACGCAATCGTCGGCACGCTGGTGCTGATCGGTTTGGCCTGCGCCGTGGGGCTGCCCGTCGGGGTATTGGCCGGGGTGTATCTCTCGGAATACGGTCACGGCCGGTTGGGCTGGCTCGTCCGCTTTGCGGCGGATGTGTTGATGGGGGTGCCGTCGATCGTCATTGGGATCTACGTCTACACGCTGATCGTGCTGCCGCTGCACAGCTTCTCGGCGTATGCGGGCGGGTGCGCGCTGGGGATCATCATGCTGCCCATCGTGACGCGGACCACCGAGGAGATGCTGCGGTTGGTCCCGGGTTCGTTGCGCGAGGCGGCGCTGGCCCTCGGTGTGCCGACGTGGCGCACCATCATCTGGGTGGTGCTGCGCACGGCGCGGGGCGGGATCATCACGGGCATTATGCTGGCGGTGGCGCGCGTGGCGGGGGAGACCGCGCCGCTGCTGTTTACGGCGTTCGGCAACCAGTTTTGGCATCACGGCCTGAGCGGGCCGATCTCGTCGCTGCCTGTGCAACTCTACGCTTATGCCATCTCCCCGTTCGACGACTGGCATCGGCAGGCGTGGGCCGGGGCGTTGGTGTTGATGGGGCTCATCTTTCTGACGAGCTTGTCGGTCCGCCTGCTGACGCGTGGTGGATTCCGCTCCACGCTCTGAGACGCGCATGGCAAACAAGCTCGAAGTGCGCAACTTGAATGCCTGGTTCGGTCACAACCAGGCTCTCAAGGCCATTGATCTGGCCATATCGGGGGGCGGCGTAACGGCGATCATTGGGCCGTCCGGCTGTGGCAAATCCACCCTGGTGCGCTGCCTCAACCGCATGCATGAGGTGGTGCCGGGGGCGCGGGTCAGCGGACAGGTGCTGCTCGAAGGGGAAGATATCTACGCGCCCGGGGTGGACGCGGTGCAGGTGCGGGCCCGGGTCGGGATGGTGTTTCAGCGCCCCAATCCGTTTCCGACGATGTCGATCTTCGACAACGTGGCCGCCGGCTTTCGGCTGAACGGGGGGCGACGCTCGCGGGGCGAGGTGGCGGCGATGGTGGAGCGCAGCCTGCGGCAGGCGGCCCTGTGGGAGGAGGTCAAGGACTGCCTGCACGCCTCCGGCGTCAGCATCTCCGGCGGGCAGCAGCAACGCTTGTGTATCGCCCGCGCCTTGGCGGTGCGGCCCGAGATCATCCTCATGGATGAGCCGTGCTCGGCACTCGATCCGATCGCGACGGCCAAGATCGAGGAGCTGATTCGCGAGCTCAAAGAGACGTACACCATCGTGATCGTGACCCACAACATGCAGCAGGCGGCGCGGGTGTCCGACTCTACCGCTTTCCTCTATCTCGGGACCCTTGTAGAATTCGGTTCGACCGACAGGATCTTCACCGCACCGGAGAAGAAAGAGACCGAGGACTATATAACTGGCCGCTTCGGTTAGGAGGTTGTGTGGAAGCCCGTTTGCATACCGATCGACACTACGAGGCCGAGCTCAAGCAGCTGCACGTCAGGATCCTGGAAATGGGAGGCTGCGTCGAGAAGCAGATTGCCGGCGCCGTCGCCGCGCTGGTCAGCCGTGATGACGGGCAAGCACGGCGGATCATCGAGGGCGATCATCATGTCAACCGCATGGATGTCGAGATCGACGAACTCTGCCTGCGTCTGCTCGCCTTGCATCAACCAGCCGCCAGAGACCTGCGGCTGATCACCACCGGCCTGAAAATCACGACCGATCTCGAGCGCATTGGCGACATGGCGGTCAACCTGTGCGAGCGTGTGTTGGAGCTGAATCGGGAGCCGCAGCTGAAGCCCTTCATTGACATCCCACGCATGGCGGAGGTGGCGCAGCGCATGCTGCGAGAGAGCCTCGACAGTTTCGTGCGAGAGGACATCGAACTGGCGCTGGGCGTGTGCCGCGAAGACGACATCATCGACGGTCTGACGTCGCAGCTGTTCCACGAGCTGCTGGCATACATGGCCGAGGACCCGCGCACGATTAGCCGCGCCATTCCGCTGCTGTTCGTTGCCAAGTACCTGGAACGCATCGGCGACCATGCCACCAACATCGCCGAGATGGTCGTCTTCATGGTGAAGGGGAAGAGCATCCGACACATGGACCAGGTTCCGCCGTCCGTATGACACCTCCGATCCCGCAGGCGATGACCGCGGCTCGGCCTGGCGCCGGCGAGAAGCCGTTGATCCTCGTTGTCGAAGACGAAAAGGATATCGCTGAGCTGGTGCGCTTCAATCTGGAGCAGGAAGGCTTTGCGGTGGCCACCGCCGCCGACGGCGAACAAGGACTCGATGCAGTGCGTCAGCGGCGGCCGGCATTGGTGATCCTCGATCTGATGCTGCCTTTGATGTCGGGGCTCGAAGTCTGTCGCCGGTTGCGTGGCGATGCGGCCAGCGCGCGATTGCCGATAGTGATGCTGACCGCCAAAGCCGCGGAGGTGGATCGCATTCTCGGTTTCGAGATGGGTGCGGACGATTACGTGACCAAACCGTTCAGTCCGCGGGAGCTGGTGGCCCGAGTGCGCGCTGTTTTGCGACGGGCGTATGGCGAGGAGATCGAACGGCCGCAGGATGTGTACGAAAAGGGACGTTTGCGGATGGACTTCGACACCTACGAAGTCGCGCTCGACGGTAAGCCGCTCGATCTATCCCTGCGTGAGTTCGAGCTGCTGCGCTTCTTCGTTCGCTCGCCCAACCGTGTCTTCGATCGCCTGCAAATCCTTGATCTGGTGTGGGGACAGGACACGTATGTCGAGCCACGCACGGTGGACGTGCACGTGCGCCGCTTGCGGGCGCGTATCGAGCGGGATGACGCCCACCCCGAACTGATTGTGACCGTGCGAGGGGTAGGGTACAAGTTCAACGAACGCGCGCTGGAACCCTAGCGGGCTGTGCCCAGCGTCCCTTCGGCGGGGCCGCTCCCGGTTGGGTTGCCCCTCGACGATACTCGGGACAGGCTTGGGGCGGCGAGGAACGAAACTGGACTCAGATGCGTCGACTTCCGTACCCCAAGCCCGCTGGCCTTCTGACGCGCCTGCTCGCGCCGTATCTGTTCACGCTGCTGGCGGTTGCGATCAGCTTGTACGCCTACAGCGATCGCGTTGTCGAACACCTGTATGTCAACACGCTAGCGGATACGGTGCTGCGCCAAGCCCGGCTCGTCGGGGAGCTGCTCCCGTGGGACCTGCAGGGCGAGGCAATGGACCGGCGCTGTGCGGCCGTGGCTGCGACGGTCGGTGCGCGGGTGACGGTGATTGCGTCCGACGGCACCGTGCTCGGCGACTCGGAAGCCGCATCGGCAACACTCGAAAACCATCTGGACCGCCCTGAGGTTCAGGCCGCACTCAGCCTGGGTGAAGGGCGCAGCGTGCGCGTCAGTGCCAGTGTGAACCGCCGCCTCTTCTATCGTGCCTGGCGGCAGACACGCCGTGACGAAGGTCAGAGCCGGCAGCGGGTCGTTCGCCTGTCCGTGTCGATGAGTACCATCGAGGAGGTTCGGGCTCGAATTCGCGCGGCCATTTGGGGCGGACTCGGTGTGGCGGCGCTGGCGGCCCTGTGGCCGGCGCTGGTGCTTTCCCGCCGCCTGTCGCGCCGTGTGTCCCGTCTGACGGAATTCTCCAACGCGGTTGCGGCCGGGGCGCCCCCGCCGCCGCTGCTCCCCGAAGGCGAGGACATCGTCGGTCGGCTGGAGACGAATCTGGTCGCCATGGCCGACGGCCTCAGTGCCCGGCTTTACACCGCGCGCGAAGAGCAGGGTAAGCTCGAAGCCGTCCTCAGCGGCATGGTCGAAGGCGTGCTCGTGATCGACCGCGCCGGAACCATTCGGCTCGCCAATCAGCGTGCTGAACGGCTGTTCGGGGGGTGGCCGACGGGAGGCTTGGTCGGCCACCCGCTGATCAATGTATCGCGCGATCCTGATCTGCAGGAGCTGGTGCGCGAGGTGACACGCGGCGAACGCGGGCGCCGCCTGGTGCGGGAGATCGGTGGCCGAGGTGAAAGCTTGCAGGCAACGGCAACCCCGATGGCTGAATTAGAGGGCGAGCCGCGGCTCTTCATCTTGGTCTTTCACGACGTCACCGAACTGAAAAAGCTGGAATCGGCGCGGCGCGATTTCGTGGCCAATGTCTCGCACGAGTTGCGCACGCCGTTGACCGCTATCCGCGGATACGCGGAGACACTGCGGGAAGGGGCGTTGGACGATCCGGAGCAGGGACGCAAGTTCCTCAGTATCATCGAGCGGCACGCCGAGCGCTTGACGCGCTTGACCGAAGACTTGCTGACGTTGTCCGATCTTGAACTGGGGCGCGCGGCACTACGGAGTGTGCCGACGGTGCTGGCACAGGCGGTTGATGCCGCGGTCGATGTGGTTCGGGAAAAGGGAGAGCAAGGGCGCGTCGAGATCCGTTCCGACCTGGCACCGGATCTTCCTCCGATCTGCGGCGACCCCGACCGGATCGAGCAGGTGCTGGTGAATCTCATCGACAACGCCGTGAAGTTCACGCCCGCCGGTGGCCAGGTGACGATCAGGGCGCACGTTGCTGAGGTGTCCCAGACAGGTGGCGCCGAGCGGGCGAGCGGCGACACGCAAGGCCGATGGATCGCCATCTGTGTCGCCGACACCGGCGTCGGCGTGCCGAGGCATCATCTCCACCGTTTGACCGAACGCTTCTACCGCGTCGACCAGGCGCGCTCCCGCGAACTCGGCGGTACGGGCTTGGGACTGGCCATCGTCAAGCATATCGTCCAGGCCCACGGCGGTAGCCTGCGCATCGAGAGCGAAGTCGGCCGCGGTACGCAGGTCTACGTGTACTTGCCGGCGGCGGAGGCCAACTCGGATCGGTGATATCGCTCAAAACATCGCGCTGGCGATGATGCACATCCCTGATCCGGCCAGGTGGAGTACACCTTCTGACGGCTGGGGTTGGAGGCGAGAAGGAACGATTGACGGTCTCCGAGTGGCTTGGCAGGAGCCGTGTGGGGACCGGAGCTGAAAGATGAAATGTGGCAACCTAGGGTTTTTGCTGCCCTTGATCGCCATCGCGGCTACAGGCTAACGTTGCGGAGTGAAAGCGACCAGGCGCCCGCGGTGCAGCCTCTGTTTCGCATGAGACGTGGGGCGCGGTCGCGGCCGATGGAGGAGAACGAGTAGAGATGCCAGAACGCTCCCGGAGTACGGCGCAGTTGCTTGGGTATGCGGACGATGCCCGCCTGTTGATCATCAACGCCGACGATTTCGGCATGTGTCACGCGGAAAACGTGGCGACGATTGCCGGTTTGGAGCAGGGCGCCTTCTGCTCGTCGACGATCATGGTCCCGTGTCCGTGGTTTGAAGAAGCCGCGGCCTTCGCTCGTCGCATGCCGACCGCGGACCTCGGCGTGCACATCACCCACACCAGCGAATGGGAGACGTACAAATGGGGCCCCGTCATTGGTGCCAGCGCCGTACCGAGCCTGGTGGATGGCGGCGGCAATTTCTACCCTGAGGTCCGGTCGCTGTATGCCCACGCCCGGCTCGATCAGGTCGAGCGCGAAACCCGCGCGCAGATCCAGAAGGCCCTGGCCGCTGGCATCGACGTGACGCATCTCGATTCGCACATGGGCACCGTGCAGCTTGACGTCAACTATCACGACTTGTACCTGCGGCTGGCGGCAGAGTTTCGCCTGCCGATTCGCATCGCGGGGCGCCTGTGGATGCGCGATATGGGGATGGGACGGATCATCGATCAGGCCGATCGCCTCGGCGTGCTCTCGCCTGACCATTTCTGGTACGGCGGACCGCAGAGCCCGGAGGGTACCGCCGCGTACTGGACGAACGTGCTGCGTAACCTTCAGCCCGGGGTGAGCGAACTGTATGTGCATGCGGCTGTCGATGAGCCCGAGATGCGGGCGATCAGCGACTCCTACGCGCAGCGCGTGGCCGATTACGAGTTCTTCACCGCGCCACCGACGCGCGCGCTGATTCGCGACCTCGGCATCACCCTTATCGGTTACCGCGCCTTGCGTGATCTGCAACGCCGCCTGGAAACATGCTGAGCGCGCTCCTAGCGACCCTGGTCGTTCTCGCTTCCCTTGGGCTGCTGCTCTATCTCGTCGGCTTGCTCTTCAATGCGGCGAGCCTGCCGCTGGGTGGATGGCTGGAGCGGCGCCGGTTTGCCCGCTACGTGGCGCGCGCCCGCCGCTGCGATGTGCTCATACAACAGGGGCGTACCGATCTCGCACTGCGGCAACTGCGCGCGGCGTTTTATCTGTACGCGGTGAGCAGCCGGTCCGTGTCCATGTCTGTCGCGAATCACCATACGGGCTTGCTGAGCCGGCTCATTTCCATGACCTCCGATCTCCATGACGGTACGGTGCGCCTGCTGTCCCTGGCGAAGACGGACAGACTGCTCACCGAGCGGAGCGAGCTGCAGCGCCGCTACTTTGCGGTCCGGCAAGGCGCGCGTAAGGACAGGCTACGAGAGATCCAGACGCAGCTGAGTGCCAACAGCCGGGATCTGGAAGCGGCGTTGGAACAGCTGCTCACGGAAGCCCGCGCTGTACGCAAGCCGGCGCAGTATCACTGAAGGGAATGTCTGAGCCGGATGTTGGGGTACAGGGCCGCCGGCCCTCAAGCCCCCACGCCCCAGTCCCCGCTGTCCAATTGATTCCTTGGTGTGCGACAGGTAGGGATGGGCGGCGAGGACGTGAATTGGCGGAAGGAGATGTTTTGTGGCGGGATCCCCACATCGGCTTCACAAACACCCACGTATTGAGCCGCGTCCGATCGACCAGCACATTACGCTGACCGAGCTGGTGGATGGGACCTTTTTGGCTTACAACGCCGGCCGCTTGCGGGAAGCCTGCCACCTGTTTGCCCGCCGCATGCTGGCCGACGACGTCACCGTCGGCGTCAGCTTGACCGGTGCCATGACCCCAGCCGGCCTGGGCATGGCGGTCATCATCCCACTCATCGAGTCCGGCTTCATCGATTGGATGGTCAGCACCGGCGCGAATCTGTACCACGACACCCATTTCGGCATCGGTCTGGAGATGCACATGGGTACGCCCTTTGCCAACGACGTCGAGCTGCGCCAACAGGGCATCGTGCGCATCTATGACATCTTCTTTGATTATAAGGTCTTGCTCGAAACCGACTCCTTCTTTCGCCAGGTGATCGCCGCACCGGAATTCCAGAAACCGATGAGCACCGCCGAGTTCCACTACCGCGTCGGCGCGTACGTGCGCGAACGCGAGCGGGTGCTCGGCTTGCCGCGCCGCTCGGTCCTGGCGGCAGCGCACGACTACGGCGTGCCGATTTACACCTCCTCTCCAGGTGACAGCTCGATCGGCATGAACGTGGCCGCCATGGCGCTGCAGGACAACAAGCTCACGTTCGATGTCTCCCGCGATGTGAATGAGACCGCAGCCATCGTGCTGGCGGCGAAAGCGGCGGGTGGGAAGAGTGGGCTTTTGATGATCGGCGGCGGCTCTCCAAAGAACTTCGTGTTGCAAACCGAGCCGCAGATCCAAGAGGTCTTGGGCATCGCGGAGAAGGGGCACGATTATTACCTGCAGATCACCGACGCCCGCGCCGATACCGGCGGCCTCTCTGGTGCCACGCCCGGAGAGGCAGTGAGCTGGGGAAAGGTCGATCCGGCTGGCCTACCGGATACCGTGGTGTGTTACCTTGACGGCACCGTTGGCCTCCCCATATTGACGGCCTATGCCATGGCCAATCATCCGGTCCGCAAGCCCAAGCGGTTGTACGACCGGTTGGATGAAATGATGGCGGCGCTGGTGTGCCGATACCAGGAAGTCTCACGCGATGAGTGACCCACTGATGTACGGACGGGAGTTGGCGGTGGCGGTGGACGCGGCTCGCGCTGCGGGAAAGATCGTGCAGGCTTGGTACGAGGGCGATTACACGGTGCGCCAGAAGGCGCACGACAGCCCCGTTACCGAAGCGGACACGGAAGCGAACCACTGCATCCAGGCGATCATCAGCGAGAACTTTCCGGAAGATGGCTGGCTGTCCGAGGAAACGCGCGACTCCGCCGAGCGCCTGGGCCAGAGGCGCGTGTGGGTCGTCGATCCACTCGACGGCACCAAAGAGTTCATCAACCACATCCCCGAGTTCTGCGTCTGCATCGCGCTGGTCGACGACGGAGTGCCGGTGGTGGGTGTGAGCTACAATTCGGCGCGCGAGGAGATGTTTGCCGCCGCGCTTGCTCGCGGTGCCACGCTAAATGATGCCCCCGTGCGTGTGAGTCCGGTGGGTGACATCATGGCCGCTCGGTTCCTCGCTAGCCGTTCAGAATCGGCGCGCGGCGAATGGGACGAGTTTCAGTCGAGCTTGCGCGTGGAGCTGACCGGCAGCGTCGCGTACAAGCTGGCGCTGATCGCCGCGGGGCAGGCCGATGCAACCTTCAGCTTGACGCCCAAGAACGAATGGGACATCTGCGCCGGCACGGCGCTGATCACGGAAGCGGGTGGCCGCATTACGGACCGCTACGGAAAGCCCCTGCGCTTCAACCAGCGGCGCGAGACGCTGCTGCCAGGCCTGATCGCCAGCAATGCGACGCTGTACGCGCCCATCGTGGAGCTGCTGCGCCAACGCGGCCACATGCAGTCCTGAGTGCCGAGTCCTGAGGAGGAACTTTGTGGTGCGACAGCTACGCCGGGTAAGCGGCCCGCCTGATGATGGCATCCAGCAGCGGGCCCGGGACCGACTGGCTGACGTTCTCGATCGCTAGGCGTTCAGGCCGGCCGCCGAAGATCTCGCAGCCGCGGCGTAACACCCGACATGCCCACGGCGAGTCGAGTCGGGGTCCGTTGACGGATTCCACTTCCATGAAGTTCCCCGCACCCCAAATGTACGAGACGAAGCTGCGATTGATGAAGCTGGACAGGCCGGGGTAGGGATCGAACGCCCGCGCGCTCCACGGCGTGGCCTGTGCGCTCACTTCCAACAGGTAGGCGAAGCTCGCGAGGTCGTGATCGATCACACTTTCCGAGGCGATCACCAGCCCCACTTCAGGCGTGGCGACATGCCCGCTGTCCGGACCGAACGACGTCTGCACCTGCGTGCCGACGGAGAGCACGAGGCGCAACCGCTCGCGGATTTCACGGCAACCGTTGATATCGGCAACCTTCTCCGCGAAAGTTGCGCCGTCGCGGTGCAGTTCGTGCCGGCTGTCCTCGCGCAGCCAGCCGACCGCGACCTTCAGACCGAGTGTGGATCCCGCCATGATATGCTTGCTGACGCGTGGCAGGTAGATGATGTGGTCGACCTCGGTCACCAGTTTGGGAAGAAAGATATCGTTCTTGAAGTGACTTCCTGCCGGCGGTCCGGCAACGAAGTAACCTTGGTACCCGGCTTCTTCGAAGCATACCACCTGAGCATTTCCCGCGAGGCCCGCTTGCTCCAGTCCGTTATTGCGCAAGCAGACACGGGTGGAGCCGCGCTGACTTTGTGGCGTGTGGTGGACGAACTGCACGCCGGACTGTTCGCCGACATACACCGTGGCACCGCGTTCGCGCAGCAGACTTGCCATGACGGTCACCGCCGCCGGGTGTGTGGTTGCCGGATACGGGTTCGGCGAGTTGGACACCGGCTTGAGGAGCACCCGGTCGCCCGGTTTCAGCCAGGAAAAGTCGGTTGCGGTGTGCGCCGCCTCACGAATGGCGCCCTCCAGGGCACCGGAAGCGGCTTGCCGCGGGACACCGACTAGGGCCACGCGTGTGGCAGGGCGGACCGGCAGCGGCGGGAGCGCCTCGACCGTTGCCGCCGCACTGACAGCCGACAGTGGCCCGGCCACCGTGCTGGCGGCCACGGCGGCCCCCACACGCAAGAACTGGCGCCGGCTACAACCCGGCGGCAGACATATTTGGGCAGGGCCGTGTGCATCGCTGCTCTGGGCCATAGTCGCTCTTTCTCATCCGTGCTGAAGCGAAGCCTCGTTAGTGCTCCGTTACGCTTTCGACTTCAAAGCCTGTTTCTATGATCATGCGACGCGCCGCTTCCGCCGCCTGTCCGGGGGTGGTGAGATACCCTTCGACGAAAATCGAGTTGGCGGGGTAAAGAGCCAGTGCTTGAAACCAACCGAGGTTGAATTCGCGTCCACCCGCGACGCGGATCTCGCTGGCGGGATTGGTGAAGCGGAACAGACAGAGCGCACGCAAGCAGTACCCAGGCGTCAGCTCGCGACGTTTTGCCATCGGCGTGCCGTCGATCGGGTGCAAGAAGTTGACCGGCAGCGAGTCGACCTGCAGATCCCGCAGGGCAAAGGCGAGATCGATCACGTCTTCTTCCGTCTCCCCCATGCCGATGATGCCGCCGCAGCAGGTGGCGAGGCCGGCACGGCGCACAGCCCGCATGGTTTCGATGCGGTCCTCATACGAGTGGGTAGAGCAGATCTCCGGATAAAATCGGCGGCTGGTGTTCAAATTATGATTCACCCAGCCTACGCCCGCGGCTTTGAGTGTGCGGGCGGTTTCTTCCCCCATCAAGCCGAGGGAGACGCACAGTTCGAGATGCGGAAACTCGGCCTTGATCGCGTGTGCCGCTGCCGTGAAGCGGGCGACATCCGTCTGGCTGGGACCGCGGCCGCTCGCCGCCATGCAGTAGCGGCGGGCGCCGGTCGCTACGGCTCGGCGCGCGCCGGTCAAGAGCTCCGCAACCGAATCGAGGCGGTAGCGCGGAATGGCAGCCTCGGAAATGGCGGATTGCGAACAGTAGTGACAATCCTCCGGACACAAACCGCTGCGGGCGTTTCGCAGCAGGCAGATCTTCACCCGCCGCCCCCAGTAGCGCTCCCGAACGCGGAACGCGGCATGCAGCACTTCTGGTAAATCCTCATCCGGCGCGTTGAGAATGGCGAACGCTTGCTCGCGGTCGATCTCGGTGCCGGCGAGGACGGCGTCGGCTAGCGGGTTCAGTGGCGTCGCTTGACACACCGTGGAAACAGCTGATCGCATGATCCGAGCAGCTACCAGCATGCACTGCGGCTCGCAAGACCCACTAGCGCAACGCGCACTGGCCTATTATTCTGAAATATATGAGCGTCGATACGATGAGATTTCGTGCTGATCACCCCGTGACGGTCCTGCTGTCGGCAACGGTGGCGTTGCTTGCGTCGTGCGCGCCACCGGTCGCGCCACCGCTGCCCCCGCCAATGGTGCCCACACCGGCGGTATCAGAGGAAGAAATCAGGCCGGTGGTAAGGCCCAGCATCGCCATCACCGACCTCAGCGAAATCCGGAGTCCTGACGGCAAGTCGGTGACCGTTACTGGCACGCTGGTGAACCGCGGCACGGGGCCGAGCCATCAGGTGTACGTCCGCGTCGAA